>NZ_JBDODP010000010.1:0-89471 GCF_044582135.1 Guyparkeria halopsychrophila
GGGCGAAGGGGGGCGGGCCTGGTCAAATAGCTGATATTAAGGGAGTAAGCGTCGTTAGTCGGCGGCGTGGCGGCGTTAGAGGGTCGTTTTTAACAGCAGAACTGGGCCTCTAAGCGGTGAACGGATTGCCGTGTGATGCATTGCGATGGAATGGTTTCACGCGCCGGTTGCTCAAGTGGGCACCGATTGGCTGCCGTGGTGGGCGCGCGAGTCGGTTTTCTTGCTTGTCCAAGAAAACCGACGAAAAGAAGGACACCCCGACGCCTTGGCCCTGCGGGCCTGATCGCTGCCGCGATCAGCCTCGCGAACGGGCAATCGCGGACGGGTCGGTTCGACGCGACGTCCTGTCGCGGCGAACCTCGGGCCGCCGTCCCTGGCGGCCCGATCCTGCGATTCCCCGCCCGCGAGGCAAGGCGTAAGGGGACTCCCCCTCCGATTTGCCTGGTGATATGAGCGGACGCGGACAACTTGTCTTTTTGTTTCCGTGAGATGAGCGTTCGCCGTCCGAAGAGCACGGTCGCAAACGAAGGTCTCGCCCCCTGACGGCTTGCCTCACGGCCGGCGGGTGGCCGGGGTCGGAGCGACATGGACGTCGAGCCGGCCCCGAAGCCGGCCGGTGGTCGTGAGGCTTCGAGGTCGGACAAACGTCCGGCCTCGAAGGCCCGAAGGGCCAAGCCGTGGGGCTCGCACGCCGGGCACGGCGGTGGCCCAAGGCCACTCCGCGCAACAGGCGGGCGAAACCCTCCGCCTAGGTTCGAGATAGTTGGCTTGAGCCCGATCCAAAACGAAACGCTGCTTCGAACAGACAAAACCCCCGGCAAGAGCGACCTTGCCGGGGGTTTTTGGTCCAGGAGTCTAAGCGGCAGAAGCCGAACGGGCTGCGACGCCCCCACTTCGGCCCGCTTCGGCGCTCCTCCTCGTCACATAGTCACCACTATGCTCCTCAAACGAGCGCCGAAGCGGACTCGAATTGGGAACGCCTCGCCTCATCCGTTTCTACCGCTCAGACTCCTGGCGTCGGTCGCGCCGTTCGATCAGAAGTCGAACTGCGCCCCGACCATTACGGTGCGCGGTTTACCGACCCGGAAACCGGCCGGGCGGATCGAGGCGACGTAGGTCTCGTCGGTGAGGTTTTCCACCTCGGCGAACAGTTTGGCGTGCTTGGTCAGCCGGTAGTTCGCGGACAGATCGAAGATGGTGCGGGCATCGACCTTCTCGCCGGCCGGGATCGAGCCGCTGCCGGCCACGGCACGGGTCTCGCCGACGTAGTTGGCCGTGGCGTGAACGCCGAAGCGCTCACCCACTACACCCGCGGACACGGAGAGCTGGTGCTCGGGGGTGTTGGGCAGTTCGTCGCCCTGGTTCACGTCGCCCCAGGCGCCGTAGTCCGAGTCGAAGCTGTTCTGGAACTCGGTGTCGGTCCAGGTGTAGGCCACGCGCAGCGGCACGTTGACAGCCCAGTCGCGCCCGGCGGCCAGGTCGTACAGGGCGAGTGCCTCGATGCCGCGGACCTGCACCTCGCCACCGTCGAAGGTGTCACCGATGTTGCAGCCGCCGCCGGTGGAGGCGGTGCACTGGCCGACCAGGTTCTCGTAGTCGTTGAGAAAGCCGATCAGCTCGGACTGGAACGCGCCGTTCTGGTAGCGCACGCCGGCCTCCCAGTTGATGGCCTCTTCCTCGTCGGCCTCGCCCACGCCGGTCGGCGCGAAACCCTTGTAGACGCCGCCAAGCAGTTGCCAGTTCTGGTTGACGTCGAAGGTCGCGCCCAGCCCCGGGATCAGGACGTTGTAGTCGGCGGACTCGTCATCGCGCGATACCGTGCTGCGGTCGGCATCGGCGTACCGGGTGCGGTCGATGGAAATCGACTCGTAGCGCAGGCCCGGCGTGACGGCCAGTCGGCCGAAGTCCATGCGGTCCTGGACGAAGGCGGCGATGGTCTTCGCCTCGGTGACGCGGTTGCCGGCATCGCCCAGCGCGCCGCGATCGGTCAGCACCAGCGAGCCGTCGACCATGTCGTATTCGTCCTGCCACTGGAAGCGGTCGATCTCGTCTTCGTGGTAGCGCAGGCCGAATTTGAGGTGATGGCCGATGTCGCCGGTGGCGATGCGCCAGTTGGCGCGCGACTCGATGCCCTGCGAGACGTACTCGCGGTTGTTGGCCTTGATGGTGCCGCGCAGGTCGTCGTTGTTGGCGCCGGTGATCCAGCTCATTTCACCCGCGTTGGCGTCCGGGTCGGCAAGGATGCCGGAGATGCCGTTGCCGTCGACGCTGGCGAGCTTGTACCAGTTGCGGTGGAACTCGTTGCGATACAGGGTCGTGGTGACGTCCAGGTCCGGGTTGACCTCGATGAAGTGGCGCAGCTGGTATTGCGTGTGCTCGGTGTTCATCTGGTCGACGGCCGAGCCGGCGTAGCGGCGGAACGGGTCGGCCTCGTAGTCCTCGCGGGTCAGGCCCAGATAGGTCTCGTTGATGGTCTTCTCGTCGCGGGCGAGCTTGAGCTCCAGTTCCTGGTAGCGCTCGGCGCTGGCCGGGGTGTTGAGGCGGAACTTGCCCAGGTAGTTCTGAACCTCGTAGCCGGGGTTGTCCGTGCCGCGCTGGGGGGTGTCCAGATCACGGAAACCGTCCGCGCGGTCCTGGTAGGTCTCGAGCAGGTAGCCGAAGGTCTCCTCGCTGTCGCCGTACCAGGCGTGCAGTCGCTTGGCGTCGCGCTCGCCGGCGGTGACCCGCACGCGGCCCTGCGCCTCGCCCGGGATCGGGGTGGAGGTCATGTTGAGTGCGCCGCCGATGGTGTAGGGGCCGTACTCGATCGACGACGAGCCCTTCCTTACCTCGACCGAGTCCATGCGGGCGATATTGGGGAAGTAGTAGGCGGCCGGCGCGGCGTAGGGCGCCGGGGCGATCATCACCCCGTCCTCCATCACCGTGATCCGGCTGTTGCGATCCTGGTTCGCGCCGCGGATGGAGATGTTCGGGAACAGGCCGTGGCCTTCCTCTTCGGTGACGTAAGCGCCGGGGACCTGGCGCAGGACCTTCATCGGGTCGTTGCCGGGAATGGTCTCCAGCGTTTCGTGGTCGAGCACGTGCGCCGAGCCGGCGACGTCGCGGATGGCATCGGCCCCGCCGACGATCGAGATGCGGTCGAGAACGGGGCTGGCCGTGACCGGTACGGCCTGGGTGGTTTCCTGGGTGATTTTCTGGGTGCCCTCTTGAGCGAAGGCGGGGGCAGTCAGTGCTGTGGCGATGGCAGCGGCCAGCGCCCCACGCTGAGTGGGTCGGAAGGTCATGTCAGCTCTCCTGTCGTGTCGTTGTCGTGCCGGTAAGACCGGCCGATTGGCAGTGCTGGCTGGCTTGACCTGGTGACCCGGTGGGGTGTCGGTCTGGCTGGCTTGCGGTTAGGGAAATCTCCCCTCGATTACTTGGTAAGAATCAGCTTGTTGGCGGCGGTGACCCGTAGCTGGTAGCGCTGGCCGTCGTGGAAGATCCAGCATTGACCGTCGCGTGAGATCAGCTGGCGGCTGTCGATGCAGTGTTGCCCCGCGCTGGCTGGCCGATCCGGTCGTTGCTGCTCGGTTGCCTCGGTTGCGTTGTTCTTGGGTGGTTGTGTCATGGCGTTTCCGGCTCCGATACAAAGCCCAGTCGTTCGATGCCGGCGGTCTTGACCGTCGCCATGGCGCGCGCGACCAGGCGGTATGGCACCGACTCGTCGGCGCGCAGGTAGACGATCAGTTCGTCGTTGTCTCGCCGTGCCTGGATCAGCACGCTTTCCAGTCGCCTTTCCGAAACCGGCTTGTCGTCCAGGAAGAGCTGGCCGTCGCTGTCGAGCGACAGGGTCACCGATTCCGGGTCCTCGGCCTGCCGGTCGCTGCTCGCCTTGGGCAGGTCGAGGGTGACCGAGTGGGTGATCACGGGCGCGGCAACGATGAACACCACCAGCAGGACCAGCATCACGTCGACCAGCGGGATGACGTTCATCTCCGCCATCGGCTCGTCGTGATCGTCGAGTCGACCGAATGCCATGCTCAGACCCCCGCCGTTTGTGCCGTCGGTCGGTCAACGACCTTCCCGGTGGCCTGATTGCGCTTGCTGTGCGCCCAGTCCGACAGGTTCGGGTCGTGCATCACCAGGGAATGCACGTCATGGGCGGCGGCGTCGAGCGTCTGCCGGTAGAGGCGATGGCTACGGTTGAACAGGTTGAAGAACAGCACCGCCGGGATCGCGGCGGCCAGGCCCGCGGCGGTGGCGACCAGCGCCTCGCCCAGCGGCCCGGCGACCAGCCCCATCGAGACGCTTTTCGCGGAGGACAGCTCGATCAGCGCGCCGTAGATACCCCACACCGTGCCGAACAGGCCCACGAAGGGCGCGAGCGAGCCGACCGTGGCGAACAGCAGTTGACCGGCCTGGAGGCGGGTTTCCTGGCGGTCGAGTGCCTGGCGGATGCCGCGGATCAGGGCATCGTCGAGTCGCTGGCGGGCCTGGGCATCGCCATCGAGCGGCCCGCGGTAATCACGCACCGCTCGCAAGCCGGCTTGGGCGAGGGCGGCGGTCGGGTCATTGCGTTCGGCCAGGCGGGACTCGAGATCTGCTGCCTGATCGCTGTGGGCGATGGCGTCCATGCTGAGACGTGTCGCGCGACGGCGCTGGATCAGGGCGAACAGCTTGGTGGCGGCTACCGCCCAGGTCGCCAGCGACATGATCAGCAGCGTGACGAACACGCCGACGAGAACGCCGTCGCCATGGTCGAGAACAAGGAAAATATCCATCGCGTGAGTCCCTGGTTGGTGTCGTGAGATGGCGAATTAGCCGGCATGATAATCAAGACGAAGACAAATGCAAACCGTTCGCAATCGTGTTTGCAAGGCTACCGTAGCTGGAAGCGCATCGGCACGATGACCTCGCCTTCCACGGCCTTGCCGCCGCGGGTCGCCGGTTCGAAGCGCCATTGGGCCACCGCGTCCATCGCGGCGCGGTCCAGCCGTTCGTGCCCACTGGACCGGGAAATCGACCAATCCACCGGCTTGCCATCGGCATCCACCACGACGCGCAGGCGGACTTCGCCCTCCTGGCGCAATCGTTGTGCCGCGCGGGGGTAGGCCGGTGGCGGGTTGTCCAGGTAGCCGGCCGAGAATCCGGGTTCGGTAGTCGTCGCCTCCGCGTTCGAATCCAACGGGGCGTGCGTGTCGTCTGGGTCCTGTTCGGCGGCGGCTGCTGCGGGTGCCTCTTGCTCCGGGGCGTCTTGCGCATCGGATGCCGCCTCGCTCAGGTCCGGCGCTTGTGTCGACGGCGCCGGCCTCGGCTCGGGTTGGGGGTCCGGCCTAGGCTTTGGTTCGGGTTCGGGCTCGGGCTCGGGCGTTGGTTCCGGCTCCGGCTCCGGTTCCGGCATCGGCATCGGCACGTGACTGGGAGGGAGCGATTCCGACGGGGCGGGCTCGGGATTCGTTTCGACGGGTGGTGTCTCGACCCTGGTCTCGCTGAGGTCGACCCACTGCGCCTCGACCGGTTCGCCGCCGCCACGATTCGCCGCGCTCAAGCTTTCTTCGGGGCGCGTCCAAGTCAGCAATGCCCAGACAATCGCCGCATGCAGAGCCACGCTCGTGGTTGCGCCGGCCAACCACAGATGGCGACGTGATCGAGGGCGGCGGTACGAGGGGTGGTGTGCGGACATGGTGACTCGATAACCGATTTGGCCGAGCAGGATAGGGAATCAATAAAACGGATGCAAACCGAAACGATTCGCAACACGTTTGCGGGGTTGGCTGTATGGGTGTGCTGCTGAAGGAGTCGGCGGTTGTGCAGTAAAGTGGCGGCCGAAACGATCATTGAATGGACTCGATTGCCGAGTCACGAGCGAGGAATCTGAGATGTTGATGCCTGTGTTGGCCGTGCTGGCGGGGTTGGTGCTGCTGGTCTGGAGTGCCGATCGATTCGTGGACGGGGCGGCGGCGTCGGCCCGGCATTTGGGCATGTCGCCCCTGCTGATCGGGATGGTGATCATGGGGTTCGGCACGTCGGCGCCGGAACTGGTGGTGTCGGTCATGGCGTCGCTGGATGGCAACCCCGGGATTGCGTTGGGGAATGCCTATGGCTCGAACATCGCCAATATTGCCTTGATCCTGGGGCTGACGGCGGTGATCGCGCCGATCGCGGTGCACTCGCAGGTGATCCGCCGCGAGCTGCCCATCCTGCTGGCGGTGACGGCCGTGGCGGCCTTGCAGGTCTACGACGGTGAGATCACGCGCGTCGAGGCGATCGTGCTGCTGGTGCTGCTGGTGGTTCTGCTCGGCTGGAACATCTACCAGGGGCGCCGGGGCGAGGTCGACGCCCTGGGCGGCGAGGTCGAGAAAGACCTGGACGCGCACTCGATGCCGATGAAGAAGGCCCTGATTTGGGTGGGGGTCGGCCTGCTGCTGTTGGTGGTCAGTTCGCGTTTGCTGGTGTGGGGCGCGGTGGATATTGCGCAGTTCTTCGGCGTATCGGATCTCGTCATCGGGCTGACGGTGGTGGCCATCGGGACGTCACTGCCCGAACTGGCCTCCTCGATCGCCGCGATTCGCAAGGGCGAGCACGATATGGCGCTGGGCAATGTCATTGGCTCGAATCTGTTCAACACCCTGGGCGTCGTGGGTCTGGCCGGCGTGATTCATCCGATGGTCGCCGAGCCGGCGGTCTTCACGCGCGACATGCTGGTAATGGGCGCGCTCACCCTGGCCCTGTTCGTGTTCGCCTACGGCTTTCGCGGCCCGGGACGGATCAACCGCATCGAGGGTGGGTTGCTGCTGGTGGCCTTCGTTGCCTACACCACGTACCTGTTGAGCACCACGTTCGTCGGCTGACATGCGCGAGGTCTGCCCGCTCTGTGGGGGCTCGCTGGCGGCCTTTGTGACCGTGACGGCGGGCAGTAAGGCCGCCCCTCGGGATCTGGCCTTCCTGGAGTGCCCAACCTGCTCTCTGGTGGTGCGCGATCCGGCGGCCTGGCCCGATCTTCAGATCGAACGGGCGTACTACCGCTTGCACGAGAACCGGGCCGATGACCCGCACTACCGGCGTTTCCTGGCCCCGGCCATCGATCGACTGACGCCACTGCTTGGTCTCGGCGTGACCGGCCTGGATTTCGGCTGTGGGCCGGACTCGGCGCTGGTCGCCGTGGGGCAGAAAGCGGGGGCGTCGATGCTGGGCTACGATCCGTTGTTCGCCCCGGACGAGGCCCTGCTGCAGGACGGCGCGTACGACGTCGTCAGTTGCACCGAGACGGTCGAGCATCTGCATCGGCCGCGGTCGGCCTTTCGACAAATGGGGCGGTTGCTACGCCCGGGTGGCCGACTGGTGATTCAGACCGGGTTTGCCCCGGATGCCGCACAATTTGCGGCCTGGCACTACTGGCGCGATCCCACCCACGTGATTTTCTTTCGCGCCCGGACCTTCGAGTGGCTGGCCGCGTCCCATGGTTGGCGAGTGGTGGAGATCGCCGCGCCCGTGGTGGTGTTCGAGACACCGCAAGTCGCTCAGTGATTCACAGGAAAGAGGGTTGTCATGAAAGCCATCGGATTCGCGCGTCATTTGCCCATCGACCACGAGCAGGCGTTCGAGGCATACGAACTGCCGGTACCCGAGCCGGGACCGTCGGATCTGCGGGTGGCGGTCGAGGCCGTGTCGATCAACCCGGTGGACACCAAGGTGCGCGCCCCGCGCCACCCGGAACCGGATCATTCCGACAACCGCGCCGATCCCGCCCCGCGCGTGCTGGGCTTTGACGCCTGCGGGGTGGTCGACGCCGTGGGCTCGGCGGTGACGCGCTTTCGCCCCGGCGACGCGGTGTTCTACGCGGGCGATATCGGCCGGCCGGGCAGCAATGCCGAATTCCAGTTGGTCGACGAGGCCATCGTCGGCTGCGCCCCGCAGGGCGTCGATCCCTCGGCCGCGGCGGCCCTGCCGCTGACGGCGCTGACCGCCTGGGAGACCCTGTTCGACCGGCTGGGGCTGTCGCCCGATGGCGAGGATGCCGGTACGCCGGTGTTGTTGATCAACGGCGCGGGCGGGGTCGGGTCGATGGCGATTCAGTTGGCTCGTGCGGCCGGGCTCAAGGTGATCGCCACGGCCTCGCGGGCCGAGTCGCGCCAGTGGTGTCTCGACCTGGGCGCCGACGAGGTGGTCGACCATTTCGGTGATCTGCCGGCGCAATTGGCTGCACGTGATCTCGATTCGATCCCGGCGATCGCCTGCTTTAACGATCTTGATCGGCACTACCCGGCGATGGCGCAACTGGTCGCCCCGCAGGGACGGCTGGCCAGCATCGTCGGCAACAAGACGCCGTTGCCGTTCCAGGAACTGCGCGACAAGAGCGTGGGTTTTTTCTGGGAATACATGTTCACCCGGCCGCGGTTCGACACCCCGGACAAGGGACGGCAGGGTGAAATCCTGGACACGGTCGCCGGCATGCTCGAAGACGGGCGCATCCGGACGACCCGTCACGAGGTGCTCGGTCGTATCAATGTCGACAACCTGCGTGCCGCGCACCGGCTGCTGGAGGGCGAGCACGTGATAGGCAAGCTGACGCTAGCGGGATTTGACGGGCAGTAACGGAGAACCTGCCATCCGGCCAGCCGGATTGTCGGGCTGAAGCCCGACCCACAGCGGATGGCGCTTTCCTGATTCGGATAGCGGTGGGTTGGACTTCAGTCCAACGTCGGCCGGACGGCCGACTGTCGGATCGACGCATGCTTCGACCGGCTTGGCTTTAGCTGCCGAGGTGCTCTTCCAGCAGGGCCTGCGTGCGGGCGCTGATCCAGCGCGCCGGTTCGGCCATGGCCTGTTCGACCGTGATCGAGCCATCGCATAACGCGCGGGCATCGGCGAGTCCAAAGGCGGCCAGTTCCTCGTCGCTGCAGGCGATACTGCCGGCGATCGCCATGACGGGCACGTTCAGTCGCCCGGCTCGGCCCACCACTTCGGCGACCACCTTGCCGCGGGAGGTTTGTCCGTCGATCTGACCCTCACCGGTGATCACGAGATCGGATTCGGCGATGGCCGCATCCAGTTCGATCAGCTCGGCGATATAGGCCGCCCCCATCCGCGCGGTGCCCCCGAGCACGCAGTCCAGCGCGAACCCCAGCCCGCCCGCCGCACCGGCACCCGGCGTGTCCAGCGGACGTTGCAGGTGAGCTGCTGCATCGATGCTCTCGGCCAGGCACGCGAGATGCCGATCCATGGCCTCGATATCCGACTCGGCCAGCCCCTTCTGCGGGCCAAATACCGGGCTCGCACCGTGCGGACCGGTCAGCGGGTTGTCGACGTCGTTGAGCACGGTGATCTCGATATCCGCCAGTCGCGGATCGATTCCAGAGAAATCGACTCGCTCCAACGGGCGCAAGGCCGATGGGTTGGCGTCGAGCGCCTGCCCATCGGCATCGAGGAACCGCACGCCCAGCGCGGCGAGCATGCCCGCCCCGCCGTCCACCGTGCCGCTGCCGCCCAGACCGATGAGCAACTGACGGGCGCCGGCATCCATGGCCGCACGCATCAGTTCGCCCACTCCCCGGCTGTCGAGTTGCCACGGGTCGCGGCGATCCTCGGGAACCAGATCGAGACCGCAGGCGGAGGCCACGTCGATCACGGCCCGACGGTTGGCGGGGTCGAAACCCCAGCCGGCCGTCAGGTGCGTGCCGATGGGGCCGTGCACGTCGGAGAGGTGCCATTCCCAGCCCAGCGTATGGGTCACCAACTCCGCGGTGCCCTCGCCGCCATCGGCCATGGGCAGGGCGCGGATCTGTGCCGTCGGGCGAGTCGCATGAACGCCGCGTGCCATGGCCGCGGCCACGGCGTCGGCTTCCAGGCTGCCCTTGAAGCTGTCCGGGCAGAGGACAACGTGCAATTCGTCAGACAAGGACCAGCCCCAGCAGGTAGATGGTGATCATGGCGCTGATGCCCTGCAGCAGGGTGGCCGTGGTGAAGGTCTTGTAGGCCGTGGAGACCTTCATCCGGCTGAACTGCGAAACGACCCAGAAGAAGCTGTCGTTGGCGTGCGAGACGGTCATCGCCCCGGCGCCCACGGCCATGACGGCCAGCACGGTGCCCATCTCCGAATCGAGCCCCAGGTCTGGTAGCAGCGGTGCGACCAGGCTCGAGGCGGTAATCAGTGCCACGGTCGACGAGCCCTGCGCGGATTTGAGCGCCGCGGCAATGATGAACGGCACGAACAGCCCCAGGCCCAGGCCGGTCAGCATTGCACCGAGCTGGTCGCCGAGCGGGGTGGAGCGCAGCACGTTGCCGAAGGCGCCGCCGGCGCCGGTGATCAAGATGATCGGTGCGGCCAGCAGGATGCCGTCGACGGTCATCTGGTGGACGCGGTCCTTCTTCTCGCCGCCCTTGATCAGGCCCAGGGCGAATAGCAGGCCGATGGCCAGTGCCACGACCGGCAGGCCGAGGAAGATGAAGGTGTCGGCGATCAGGCCCGGCTCGGCGTCACGCGTGGCCAGATTGGCGATCGATCCCAGGCAGATCAGCGCGATCGGGGCGATGATCGGCATGAACGAGGCCAGTGTTGACGGACGATGCGTTGCGTCCGGTTCCGGCTCCTTGATCTCTTCACCGACCGCTTCACTGATCGGGTCGGGCTCGAGCATCTCGGCTTCATTGGCCGGGTCGGAAAAGCGGCTGGCCCACAGGGCGCCGATGATCGCGGTGACCGCGGCGACGAACAGGCCGACAAGGATGACCAGACCCAGCGAATCGGCAATGCCGAGGTTGGCGGCCGCGGCGATCGGGCCCGGCGTGGGCGGCACGAAGTTATGGGTGGCGAACAGGCCGGTGGCCAGTGCCACGCTCATGGCAACCACCGAGATGCCGGTCTTCTTCGCCATGGCGTTCTTCAGCGAGTTGAGGATCACGTAACCCGAGTCGCAGAACACCGGGATCGACACGATGTAGCCGATCAGCGAGACGGTGAAGGTGGGGAAGCGATCGGACAGCAGGCGAATGATCGCCTCGGCCATCACGATCGCCGCCCCGGTGCGTTCCAGGATCACCCCGATGATCGTGCCCAGGGCGATGACGATGCCGATGTAACCCAGCGTGCCGCCAAAGCCGTCGTTGATGATGCTGATGGCCTCTTTCGGCGCGATACCGCCGGCAAGGGCCATGGCAAAGGCGGCCAGCAGCAAGGCCAGGAATGGGTGCATGCGCAGTTTCGCGGTGGCGAACACCAGCGCGATCACCACGATGATCAGGCTTGCGATAAGCATGGGGCTCTAACTCCCTGTCTGGTTGGTATCCGCAGAAGCATAGACCCCCGAATCATGTGTAACGCCATGAAATGTATGAAGGGGCGATCAACTCGATTTGGTCCGGGAGTCGGGCCGTCCGGGGTGGCTGCTCTCGGGAACGGGAGGCGGCCGTTTTGGCGTTTACGAGCAGACGATCTGGTCGCGCCCTCTATCCTTGGCCAGGTAAAGGGCCTGGTCCGCGCGGTGCAGCATGGTGTCCGCGGTATCACCCGGCTGACGTTTCACCAACCCGGCAGAACAGGTCTGCCCGTAGGGTACGAGAGTGAGTAGGCGTTCGAGCACCTTCCGGCTCTGATCGATGTCCGTATCCGGGAGGGCGACGACAAATTCCTCGCCACCGAATCGGGCCAGGACATCGGATGGCCGCATCTCCTTTTCCCAGGCTTTGACGAGTTCTTGCAAAAGGACGTCTCCAGCCGAGTGCCCATGCGTGTCGTTGAAATCCTTGAAGTGGTCAAGATCTAGGAAGGTTAGGCTCAGGGGGGGTGCCGAGGCGCTCGGATCGGCCCATTTCTCGCGCCAGCTGATGGCTCAGTTCCCTGCGGTTGGCAGCGCCGGTCAACGGGTCGATCTTGGATAGTCGCTCTAGCGCCTCGGCTTGCCGTTGCGTTTCGTTGAGCAGGCCGCCCATGCGGTGCAGGACCAGGAGAAACAGCACAATCGAGGCGAAGGCGGCCACTTTCACGGTCTGCATGTCCGTCCCTGTCTGGAACAGGATCACCAGTGGAACGAGGATGGCGGCTAGCGCCAGGATGATTATGCGACGTTGCGAGAGTTGCTCGTTCGAGGTTTCGGCGTGAGCCTCGACGGAGGCGGAAGGATGATGGACTGCCGCGACGAAGAGGGCATAGGACAGCAACCAGAGGCTGTCGGTAAAACCGCCTGGAGCGTACCAGCCAATCAGGTTGCCGTGGGCATAGAGCAGATCGGCTGCCAGATAGGAGAGCATGCCCGCCAGGAGAAACAGGTTGGCAAGTATCCGGGCCCGTTGCAGAAACACCAGATAAAGAATCAATGGAAGCAGGATCAGGTCGGCGATCGGGTACGCCGCTGAGATGAGGAACTGACCCGCGCTGAGACTCGGGTCGTTCATGTAGGGGGCAATCAACAAAACCCAGGCCAGTACGGCCGCCGAGGTGCCCACCAGGAGGGCATCGCTCATGGCACCCTCGCTCTGCCCATCCGGGCGCCCGAGCTTGTAGAGGGCCACCATGAACAGAGGGTAGATAGCCAGGTAGAAAATGTCGGCAACCGACGGGAAGGGCGTCAAATCGTGCAGATCGAGCCAGTACCAGATGCCGTGGCCAATCGCCGCAAAGAGCAATGCAATGGCGATTAGTTTCCAGGCGGTCGGCTGAATCACCTCTGGGCGCTTATACGCGGCGACGCCGACGCCGAGTGCGGCGATCAGGCTGGTGAGCACGTAAACGAAGCTGGCCAGGCGGTCATAGGGAAGTGCAACGTACAACCCGGTCAGTATCACGCAGACGGCCGGCCAACACTGCCAGGCGAGCGCCTGTTTGGTCGCGGGGCTGTCGCTGGGATCAACCCCCGACTTTTCTGATTGCATTGTTCTGTCGATACTCAAATAACGACACCGTCCCGTGTGGCTGCCTTCCCGTGGCCCCAAGGACCCAAGGCATATCGCCGTCGTGGCGAGTGGCAAATTTCACAATAGCAGGAAGCGCTAACGAGAACACCCCCGAGGCGGTAAAGCCGTAACGGGGGTGTCGATCATCAGGGGAGCTAAGGAAACAGGGAGCCTGCGAGGGGGCTGTCGTGATTTTTTCCGGCTTCTTGCGACTCGGATGTGCCCGCGCAAGCCTTTTTGGAATTGGTGGGCCCAGCAGGGCTCGAACCTGCGACCAAGCGATTATGAGTCGCCTGCTCTAACCAACTGAGCTATGGGCCCGGGCGGCTGGTGGCGAGAACCACCAAGGCCGGCAAAAAGCCGGCCTGGAAGGGGGTTATTCCAACTTCGCGTCGATGAAGCTGCGCAGCTTTTCCGAGCGGGACGGATGACGCAGCTTGCGCAGCGCCTTGGCCTCGATCTGGCGGATGCGCTCGCGGGTGACGTCGAACTGCTTGCCGACTTCCTCAAGGGTGTGGTCGGTGTTCATGCCGATGCCGAAGCGCATCATCAGCACCTTGGCCTCGCGCGGGGTCAGCGTCGAGAGGATCTCGCGCACGATCTCGGAGAGCGAGGCGTTGGTGGCCGAGTCCAGCGGCGAGACCGCGCCCTGGTCCTCGATGAAATCGCCCAGGCTCGAATCGTCGTCCTCGCCGATCGGCGTCTCCATGGAGATCGGCTCCTTGGAGATCTTCATCACGCGGCGGACCTTGTCCTCGGGCAGGTCCATGCGCTCGGCCAGCTCCTCGGGGGTCGCCTCGCGGCCCATCTCCTGGAGCATTTGCCGGGAAATGCGGTTGAGCTTGTTGATCGTCTCGATCATGTGCACCGGGATGCGGATCGTGCGTGCCTGGTCGGCGATCGAGCGGGTGATCGCCTGGCGGATCCACCAGGTGGCGTAGGTCGAGAACTTGTAGCCGCGGCGGTATTCGAACTTGTCGACCGCCTTCATCAGGCCGATGTTGCCTTCCTGGATCAGGTCGAGGAACTGCAGGCCGCGGTTGGTGTATTTCTTGGCGATCGAGATCACGAGGCGCAGGTTGGCCTCGATCATCTCCTTCTTCGCCCGGCGGGCCTTGGCCTCGCCCAGGGTCACCTGGCGGTTGACCTCGCGGATGCCGCTCACGGGGAGTTGGTTGTCACGCTCGACGGTCGCCAGGCGCTTGGCCAGCCGCTCGATCTCCGGCTGGACCGCGGCGAACTTGGCCGTCGGCTTGCCCTTGGTGACCTCGACGACCCAGTCGTTGCTGGTCTCGTGGCCGCGGAAGGCATGGATAAAGGCCTCGCGCTTGATGCCGCCTTTCTCGACGGCATGCTGCATGATCTGTTTTTCCAGCAAGCGCACGCGCGCGATGGCGTCACGCACCTGCTTGACCAGCTTCTCGTTGAAGTTCGGGTTGAGCTTCAGGGTGATCAGCTGGTCGGCAATCTGGTCGGTCAGCGCCTTGATCTTGGCCGCGTCGGTCTTGGCCTTGCGACTCTTGGTGGCGACCGCGTGACGCTGCTCGTGCAGGTCCTTGATGTCCATGATCACCGTGCGGACGGCCTCGACGTCGATGCCGGTGTCCTTTTCCTCTTCGTCGTCGTCCGAGTCGTCGTTCTTGTTGCCGCCCGGCGTCGGGATCTCGTCCGTCAGGACGTGGAAGCCCACCACCACGTCGGCGAGCTTGATCTCCTCGGCCTCGACGCGGGCGTACTGGGCGAGCAGGGTGTCCAGCGTCGGCGGGAAGGCGGCCATCGCGATGGTGACTTCGCGCAGGCCTTCCTCGATGCGCTTGGCGATCGCGATCTCGCCTTCGCGGTTGAGCAGGTCGACCGTGCCCATTTCGCGCATGTACATGCGCACCGGGTCGGTGGTGCGACCGAACTCCGCATCCACCTGGGAGGCAAGGACGGCAACGGCTTCTTCGGTGGCATCGTCGTCGGTGGAGACGCGCTGTTCGTCCGACAGGCCCAGGTCGTCCTTGTCCGGCGGCGCCTCGGACACCTGGATGCCCATGTCCTGGATCATGCCGATGATCACCTCGATCTGTTCGGCATCGACCAGCGACTCGGGCAGGTGGTCATTGATTTCGGCGTACGTCAGGTAACCCTGCTCGTTGCCCAGGGCGATCAACTGCTTGATGCTGGTTTGTTGGTCTTGCTGCATCGGCGTGGAACCTGCTCCGGCAATTCGGTGAAAACGTCTGAAAGTCGCGCCGCGGGTGTGCAGGCGCCGAGCGCGGCGCGCTCAGGTGTCGAGCCGACCGCGTCAGTGGATTCTGGCGGCGCGAGGAGACGTTTGGGCCTCGCGCGGGAAGGCCCGAAGAGCCGGTCGACTGGACAGGCTGACGATTCGGGCGTTCCCGATGGGGAACACGAAATTATACCGCCCCGGGGGCGTTTCGTCCATGTTGCGCTTAGTCGCTAGGGAAGGCCTGCACGAATAGCCGATGTCTCTGGCTTACCGGCTTGTTCGCCATCAAGGCGCCGATTCTCGCCGGGCTCATTGCCCGGCGAGAATCGGCAACACCGAGGGCGGGCAAGCCGGTAAGCCCCGCAGGGCGGGCCGCCAAGCGGCCATCTGCGGTGTTGCAGCGCTTGCCAATGACTACGGCCATTGGGCAGCGCACTGCGCCTTGCATCTGGCCGCTTGGCGACCCGCAGAGGCGTCGACTATTCGTGCAGGCCTTCCCTAGGCGGCCGGGGGCGGCTGCCGGCCAGGTTGGCTCGTTGCTGCCGCTTCTTCTCCGCGAGTTCCTCGCGTTGACGTCGCTTCTCCAGGATGTCACCTAGCATGTTGGCGGCGATTTCGGCGTTTTCAATACCGACCAGGTTCTGCGCCCCGGCAATCTGGCGATCCTCGGCGGACAATTTATCGTCGAGCAGGCGCTGGATCACGGCCGGCGGCCTGCCTTCATACCAGACCTCCGCGGGGCGCAGGCGGTCGGTCAGGCGAGGGTGGGTCAGTGCCAATCGTAGAATGGCGTGCTCCTCCGCGCGCACCGGCGGTGGACGCTTGGCGGCAGTCGGCCCCGTTGCCCTGGTTTCCTCTCGGAATGGGCGGCCGAACAGCCCGTGGTGGCGGTCGACCTGGCGCGCGGTCAACCGCTTGAGGCTGCCCTGGGGCATGCGCTCGATCAGCTGGTGGGCCTGCTTGTTCTTGCGCGCCCGCGCGGCGGTATCGTCCCCGGGGCTTGCCTCGTCGAGGTGCAGGGTCAGGAAGCGATCGAACCCCACCGCCTCCTGCTCGAGGAAGCGGTTGAAGCCGGACTGTCCCTGGGCGCGCACGAAGCTGTCGGGGTCCTCGCCTTCGGGTAGGAAGGCGAACCGCAGGTCGCGCCCGTCCTGCATCAGGGGCAGGGCGACCGAGAGTGCCTTGACTGCGGCGCGTCGACCCGCGGCATCGCCATCGAAGCAGAACACGATTCGCTCGGTCTGCCGATAGAGCAGATCCAGTTGTTCGGCGGTCGTGGCCGTCCCCAGCGTGGCTACCGCGTGATGGACGCCGTTCTGCGCGAGCAGGATCACGTCCATGTAGCCCTCGACCACGACCAATTGGTCGGGGCGCTGGTCGATCTGGCGCGATTCGTACAGCCCGTAGACGCCAAAGCCCTTGTGGAACAGCTCGGTTTCCGGGGAGTTGAGATACTTGGGCTCGCCCGCCCCGATCACGCGACCGCCGAAACCGATCACGTGCCCGCGTGGATCGCGGATCGGGAAGATCACCCGGTCGCGGAATCGGTCGTAGCGGTCACCGTTGTCCCGCTGGATCAGCAGGCCGGTGGCCACCAGTTCGTCCGGGCGCGCCCGCGAGCCCAACGCTGCCTCGAGGTGGTTGCCGGACGGGGCGAAGCCCAGCGCGAAACGGGCGGCCGTCTCGCCGGTCAGGCCCCGTTGCTTGAGGAAGTCGATTGCCTCGGTCGACGAACGCAGATTGCCGCGAAACCAGTCGCTGGCCAGGGCGGTGACCTGGCGCAGCCGGCCGATCCGGTCGAGTTTCTCCTGGTCGCCCTTCTCGCGCGGGATCTCCAAGCCCAGCCGGCCGGCCAGGTGCTCGATCGCCGTGGGGAAGTCGAGGTGGTCGAATTCCATCAAGAACCCCACCACGTTGCCGTGCGCCCCGCAGCCGAAGCAGTGATAGAACTGTTTGTCGGGGGTGACGTAGAACGAGGGCGTCTTTTCCTGGTGGAACGGGCAGCAGGCGGCGAACTCCTTGCCCTTCTTCTTCAGTGGCACGCGCGCGCCGATCACCTCGACGATATCCGAGCGGCCGATCACTTCCTCGACGAAGGCTTCCGGGATACGGCTCATGGCGGTCCTCCGCGGTCGCAAACGACAAGACCGACCACCCCGGCAAGGGCGGTCGGTCCCGGATTGATGATGCCCCGAGCCAGATCGGGCCCGCGCATCGGCTTACGCCGCTTTGTTGAGCAGATCGAGCAGATCGCCGATTTCCATCGCCTTCGGCTTGACCAGCCAGAAGCGCTGCAGGTAGGCGTCGAAGTCCGCGAGGATCTCGTGGGCACGTGCGCTGTCGGTGCGGCGGGCGTGTTCCTCGATGATCGAGCGCAGGTGCTGGCGATGTGGCTCGAGTTCGGCGGCCTGCAGGCGGTGGATGTCGATCAACTCGTGGTTGTAGCGATCGACGAAATCGTTGGTCTCGTCGAGCACGTAGGCGAAGCCGCCGGTCATGCCCGCACCGAAGTTGATGCCGGTCGACCCGAGGATCGTGACCACGCCGCCCGTCATGTACTCGCAGCCGTGGTCGCCACAGCCCTCGATCACCGCCTGGGCGCCCGAGTTGCGCACCGCGAAGCGCTCGCCGGCCTGGCCGGCCGCGTACAGCTTGCCGTTGGTCGCGCCGTACAGGCAGGTGTTGCCGATGATCGGGGTTTCCGCGGAGTCGAAGGTGCTGCCCTTGGGCGGGTAGATGACGATCTCGCCCCCGGCCATGCCCTTGCCGACGTAGTCGTTGGCATCGCCCTCGAGCTCCAGGTGCAGGCCGCCGGCATTGAACACGCCGAAGCTCTGCCCGGCAATGCCGGTGAAGCGCAGCTTGATCGGGTGGTCGGCCATGCCCTGGTTGCCGTGACGGCGGGCGATCTCGCCCGAGACCCGCGCGGCGATCGAGCGATCGGTGTTGCGGATGGGATAGCTGTACTCGCCGCCGGTCATGCCCTCGATCGCGGGCATGACGTCCTTGACGATCTTCTCGGCCAGCAGGCCCTTGTCGTGCGGATCATTACGCGGCGCGACGCAGCAGCTGGGCGCATCCGAGACCATGCCGGCATCCGACAGGATCTTGGAGAGATCCAGGTGGCGCTGCTTGTCGGTGGTCGGCTCACGCAGTTCGAACAGGTCGGTCCGCCCAATTAGCTCCTCGATCGAGCGCACGCCCACGCTTGCCATCAGGTGACGCGACTCTTCGGCGATGAAGCGGAAGTAGTTGACCAGCTTGTCGACCTCGCCCTTGAAGTGCTCTAGGCGCAGCACCTTGTTTTGCGTGGCCACGCCGGTGGCGCAGTTGTTCAGGTGGCAGATGCGCAGGAACTTGCAGCCGATGGCGATCATCGGGCCGGTGCCGAAGCCGAAGCTCTCGGCGCCCAGGATGGCGGCCTTGATCACGTCGAGGCCGGTCTTGAGACCACCGTCGGTCTGCAGGCGGACCTTGTCGCGCAGGTCGTTGGCGCGCAGGGTCTGGTGTGCCTCGGTCAGGCCCAGCTCCCAGGGGCTACCGGCGTACTTGACGGAGGTCAGCGGGCTCGCCCCGGTGCCGCCGTCGTAACCGGAGATGGTGATCAGGTCAGCGTAGGCCTTGGCGACGCCCGCGGCGACCGTGCCCACGCCCGGCTCGGAGACCAGCTTGACCGAGACCAACGCCTGCGGATTGGTCTGCTTGAGGTCGAAGATCAGCTGCGCCAGATCCTCGATCGAGTAGATGTCGTGGTGCGGCGGTGGCGAGATCAGCGCCACGCCCGGGCGCGCGTAGCGCAGCTTGCCGATGAACTCGTCGACCTTGTGGCCCGGCAGCTGACCGCCTTCACCCGGCTTGGCGCCCTGGGCGATCTTGATCTGCAGTACCTCGGCATTGACCAGGTAGTGCGGCGTGACACCGAAGCGGCCCGAGGCGATCTGCTTGATCTTGCTCATCTTGGGCGTGTTGAAACGCGCCGGGTCTTCGCCGCCCTCACCGGAGTTCGAGCGTGCACCCAGACGGTTCATCGCTTGGGCGATGGTCTCGTGTGCCTCGGGGGACAGGGCGCCCAGGCTCATGCCGGCTGAGTCGAAGCGCGAGACGATCGATTCGATCGGTTCGACCTCGTCCAGCGGGATCGGCGTGACGCCCTCCTTGAGGCGGAACAGGTCGCGGAATGCCGCCACCGGGCGCTCGTTGACGTGGGCGGCGTACTCTTCCCAGGCCCGGTAATCGTCTTCCTTGACCGCCTTTTGCAGCGTCTGGACCACATCCGGGTTGTAGGCGTGGTACTCGCCGCCGTCGATGTACTTGAGCAGACCGCCCTGGCGCGGCAGCTTGCGCTTGGTGAAGGCTTCCTTGATCAGGATCTTCTGATCGGCCTCGAGATCGACGAAAGTGGCGCCGGCCACGCGGCTGGTGGTGTCCTTGAAGCAGAGGTCCACTACCTCGTCGGCCAGGCCGATGATCTCGAACAGCTGCGCGCCGCGGTAGCTGGCGACCGAGGAGATGCCCATCTTCGACAGGATCTTCTTCAGGCCCTTGTTGATGCCCTTGATGTAGTTGCTGGTCAGCTTGTCGGCCTGCTTGACGTCGATCTGGTTGCGGCGACGCATGTCGTTGATCGACTCGAAGGCGAGATACGGGAACACCGCGGTCGCGCCATAGCCGATCAGCACCGCGTTGTGGTGCGAATCACGGGCGGTGCCGGTCTCGACGACGATGTTCGCGTCGGTGCGCAGGCCTTCACGGATCAGGCGGTGGTGGACCGCGCCGGTGGCCAGCAGGGCGTGGACCGGCAGGCGATCGGCCGCGATGTTCCGGTCCGAGAGCACCAGCACGGTGTGCTCGCCCTTGATGGCGGCGACTGCCTCGTCGGTAATCCGGCGGACGGCCGCTTCCAGGCCCTCGTCCGGGGAGTAGTTGAGTTCGATGCGCTGCGAGGAGAATTCCCTGTCGGCCAGCCGGGTCAGGGCCTCGAAGCGCGCCGGCGTCAGGATCGGGCTTTCCAGCTGCACGCGGTGGGCGTGTTCCGGGGTTTCCTCGAAGACGTTGCGCTCGCGGCCGATCAGGGTCTCCAGCGACATGACCACCGCCTCGCGCAGCGGGTCGATCGGCGGGTTGGTGACCTGGGCGAACTGCTGGCGGAAGTAGTCGAACAGCGAGCGCTGGGTCCGCGACAGCACGGCCATGGGGGTGTCGTCGCCCATCGAGCCGATCGCTTCCTGGCCGTTTTCGGCCAGCACGCGGATGATCTCGTCCCGCTCCTCGTAGGAGAGCAGGAAGGCCTTCTCGTAGGTGCGTACCGTGTCGTCGTCCATCGGCGCAAGGGACAGGACTTCCTCGTCGGTGACCGAGTTCTTCAGTCGCACGGACTGTTCGCGCAGCCATTTTCGGTACGGCTTGCGGGTCTTGAGCTGGCCATCGATGTCCGGCGGCAGCAGCAGCTTGCCCTCGGCGGTGTCGACCGCAACCATTTGGCCCGGACGCACGCGTCCCTTCTCCACCACGTCTTCGGGCGCGTAATCCCAGACGCCGATCTCAGAGGCGAGCGTGATGTGACGGTCCTTGGTGATCACCCACCGGGCCGGGCGCAGGCCATTGCGGTCCATGGCGCAGGCGACGAAGCGCCCATCGGTCATCACGATGCCGGCCGGGCCGTCCCAGGGCTCCATGTGCAGGGAGTTGAATTCGTAGAACGCGCGCAAGTCGGCGTCCATGTGCTCGATGTTCTGCCAGGCCGGCGGCACGATCAGGCGCATGGCGTGGAACATGTCCAGCCCGCCGGTGATCAGGACCTCGAGCATGTTGTCCATCGACGAGGAATCCGAGCCGGTGGTGTTGACCAGCGGCTGGATGCGGTTCATATCCGGGATCAGCGGCGAGGAGAACTTGGCCGCGCGTGCCAAGGCCCAGTTGCGGTTGCCGCGGATGGTGTTGATCTCGCCGTTGTGGGCGAGGTAGCGGAACGGCTGGGCCAGCTTCCACTCGGGGAAGGTGTTGGTCGAGAAGCGCTGGTGGAATACCGCCTGCGAGGACTCCAGTGCCGGGTCGTTGAGGTCCTTGTAAAAGCGCGGCAGGTCCTCGGGCATCAGCAGTCCCTTGTAGGAGATGACCTGGCTGGCCAGCGACGGGATGTAGAAGTCCGGGTCGTCCTGGATCAGGTTCTCGGCATCACGGCGGGCGACGAACAGGGCGGCATTGAACTGCTTTTCGTCCATGCCCTCGGCCGGAGTGATGAACAGGTGCTCGATCTCCGGGCGTTTTTCGGCCGACATCTCGCCAAGGACCGACGGATCGGTCGGCACCGCGCGCCAGCCGGCGAGGTTCAATCCCTGCTCGGCGATCGCGCCGATCAGCGCCTCGCGGGCCCGCTCGCGCTTGGTCTCGTCGAGGCTGAAGAACACCACGCCCACGGCGTAGATCTCTGGCAGGTCGATGCCTTGGTCGGCGGCCGCCTTGCGGAAGAAGCCGTCGGGCTTTTTCAGCAGCAGGCCGCAGCCGTCGCCCGACTTGCCGTCGGCGGAAATGCCGCCGCGGTGGGTCATGCGAGCCAGCGCACCGATCGCAGTCGATACCAGGCCGTGGCTGGCCTGGTCGTCCATGTGTGCGATCAGGCCGAAGCCGCAGTTCTCTTTCTCGAAACTCGGGTGGTACAGACCTTGGGTGGGGGCTTGGCTCATGAGTTGCGCAACCTCTTGGATTCTTCCGGCTTGCCGGGCGAGCGACGCTCATCCCGCCCTCGGCTTGGCGGCCCGGCCGTCTGGTTGGCGTGCTTTTCAGCGTGCCAACAGCCTAGGTGCCGACCGTGGTTCGATGTGCGCCCGTATCCGGGGGATTTGGGCAAAATGGGCCGGAATTTTACCGGTCCGGGGGGAATCAGGCAAATCGATACGCTGGCGCGTCGCCGCGGCGCGGCGGCTAGGTGATGTGTTGGGGGCAGGCGGGGCGTGGATTGCCCCGAGGCAGTGCCTCGAGGCGGGCGACGAGACCCTTTAGTCCGCGGCGTCAGTGAGCCTGTCCTGAATCGCGCCCACCGAGCGCGGGTAGGGCTTGAGTTCGCGCAGTGCAGTCGGCAGGGAGGCGATGGCGTGCTCGGCCCGCTCGGCCGAGGCGAAGTCGCCGAAGGTCACCGTGTAGAGGACCTTGCCGTTGATTGCCTGGGTGAAGATGCGCCACTGATCACGCGGCTGCTCGTCGGTCGCGAAACGCTCGATCATCCCCTCGGCGCCGTCGAGATTGCCGAAGGCGGCCAACTGGATGGCGGCCCGGGCGCGTGGTTGGTCGCGGAACCAGGCGTTATCGACGTCGGCCGGTGGCGTGGACGCTGCGGTGCCACGGGCGTCTGCCGTGACGGGAGCCGCCGCGGCCTCATCGTCTTGTTCCGCGACGTCGGCGTTGGACGGCTCGCGGCCGTCGGTCGACTCGGCGGCATCGCTGTCGGCCGAGGCGTCGTCCGCGGGGGCAGAGGCGTTGCTTTCGTTCGGGGTCTCGTCGGGGAACGGGACGTACAACGGCAGGCCATGGTCGACCGGCGCGGCGGCCTCATCGGTCGAGGTGTCGGTGGTGCTCGGTGTCTGGCGGCCGGCTTCCTCGCTCACCGGTTGCTCCTCGGTGCTCTCCGCGTCGGCCGCGGTTGATGCGCCGGATTGCTCGTTCGACTCGTTGACGGTGATCGCGCTTTCGGTGTCCGAGGGCGTGGGGTCGTCCGACCGGCCGAGCAGGGCGAATACGCCAATGGCGACCACGGCGACGCTGATGACGGCGGCGATCAGCAGGGTCGGGCTGGCCCACATCGGGCGACTTGCCGGCATCGGCCGACGAGAACTGTTACCGGCCTGCCGGGTCGATGAGGTCGTGGCGGCGGCCGCTGTGGGAGTCGCCACGACGGCGCTGTCGGAGGCGCCTGCCGCGGCGACCGGTGCCGCGGCGGCCGCTTGTGTGGTGCCGAGCAACTGGGCGCAATGCAGGTCGGCGACCAGGCCGGCCAGTGGTTGGGCCGTTTCCGTCTGTTCACAGAGGCCGGCGGCGCCGACCAGGAGGAAAAGGATGCGTTCGCGTGCAAGCTCGTGCGACTGAGTGATCAGGTCAAACAGGGCATCGGCGCCGTCGGAGTCCAGCCAGTGGTCGGCATTTTCCACCACGATCAGGAGTCGCTCCTGGCCCTCAAGCGCGGCGGTGGCCGCGCTGATCAGCTGGTCGATCGTCTCGATGCCGGCGGACAGTTGCAGGAGGGTGCTCAGCTGGTCGATCAGGGCGGCGGAGCCGTTGCCACTGTCGGCACGCAACACGACCGGGCGGACCTGGCGGGGGAGTTTCTGGCCGATGAGCTTGACGAAGGCGCGACGCTCGGCGGCCGAGTCGCCCTCGACCACCATGAACCGGTCGGAATACTTGGCGTACTGGACGATTCGTTCGGCCTGTTCCAGGGCGTGTTCCGTCGCTTCGGTCATGACAGCATCCTTCGTGGCTTGAGTCGGTGGAAGTTGAGTGGTCAGTCGGCGGCCCGCGTGGCCTCGATGGTGGCGCGAATGTCTTCATCCGCCACCCAATCGACCAGGCGCGCCTGGCCAAGTCGGCCCAACAGGACGAGTCGCAGGCGACCCTCCTCGACCTTCTTGTCGCTATCCATCAACTCGCGCAGGCGGTCGGTGGACAGGTCGGCCGGGGCCCGGGTGGGTAGACCGGCCGATTCGATCAAGGTTTCGATGCGTTGGACCGTGGGCGTGTCGATTAGGTCGAGGCGATGGGACAGGTCGGCGGCCATGCACATGCCCGCGCCGACGGCCTC
Source organism: Guyparkeria halopsychrophila (assembly GCF_044582135.1). Lineage (NCBI taxonomy): Bacteria > Pseudomonadati > Pseudomonadota > Gammaproteobacteria > Chromatiales > Thioalkalibacteraceae > Guyparkeria > Guyparkeria halopsychrophila. The sequence goes on from NZ_JBDODP010000010.1 coordinate 23,874, forward strand.
GCCGTGCAGCCAGCGCCCGTACCCCATACCGGCCTCGATGGCGTGACCGAAGGTGTGGCCCAGGTTGAGCAGGGCGCGAATGCCGCCTTCGCGCTCGTCCTGGCGGACGATTTCGGCCTTGATCAGGCATGACTGGCGGATCGCTTCGGTCAGTGCGGCCTTGTCGCGTTGGCGCAGCGCATCCATGTTGGTCTCGATCCAGTCGAGGAAGTCCTCGTCCCAGAGCAGTCCGTACTTGATCACCTCGGCCAGCCCGGCCGAGAGTTCGCGATCGGGAAGGGTGTCGAGGCTGCCGGTGTCCGCCAGTACGCAGCGCGGCTGATAGAAGGCGCCGATCATGTTCTTGCCGCGCGGGTGGTTGACGCCGGTCTTGCCGCCCACCGAGCTGTCGACCTGGGCGAGTAGGGTGGTCGGCACCTGGATGAAGGGCACGCCACGCTGGAAACTCGCGGCGGCAAAGCCGGTGATATCGCCGATCACGCCGCCGCCCAGGGCGATCAGGGTGGTCTTGCGATCCACCTGCTTTTCCATCAGGAAATCGAAGATGCGCTCGAGCGTTTCGAGGGTCTTGTACTGCTCGCCGTCGGGCAGGGCGATCAGGTCGACGCGCTTGTCGGCCGCCTCCAGCGCCTGCGTCAGTCGCTCGGCATACAGCGGAGCGACGGTCGTGTTGCTGACGATCACGGCCCGCGAGGAGGGAACGAAGCGGGCGATCTGGTCGCCATCGATCAGTCCGGTGCCGATGAAGATCGGGTAGCTGCGCTCACCCAGGTCCACGTTGACGGTGGTGGGCTGCGAGATGGGAGCGGCGGGATCGTGCATGAGCGGTGCCCTGTCGGCTGGGGTTCGTCAGATAACGACGACCCCGTGGGGCCGCCTTGGGAAACTCTGCACGATTCGATGGCATCTCTGGCTTGCGGGCAAACCCGCAAGCCCCATCCGGGCGGGCCGCCAAGGGCCCATCTGCTGTGTTGCAGCCCTTGTAAAGGGCGACGGCCCTTCACGGCGGACTGTGCCTTGCATCTGGGCCCTTGGCGGTCCCGCAGAGACGCTATCGAATCGTGCAGAGCTTCCCTTGCTAAGTCTACATCAACCCGTCGGGTTGTCGTCGGCGTCGAGCCCGCTCTGTCGGCTTGCCGCGAGGATGCGCTCGGCCATCGCGCGTGGGGTCTGGCCGCCGGTTTCCAGGACCACGTGGGCCGTTTCCCGGTAGAGCGGGTCGCGTTCCTCCATCAGTCGCCGCAGTGTCGCCCGCCGGTCGCTGTTTTGCAGTAGCGGTCGTTGGGTGTCGTGCTGGGTGCGTTCGAACTGGCGTTCGACCGAGGTGAACAGATAAACGACCAGGCCGTTGTCCCGCAACAGCTTCCGGTTGTCCGCTTGCAGCACGGCGCCGCCGCCGGTGGCGAGCACCATGCCCCTGCCTGCGGACAGCTTGGCGAGCATGTCGTGCTCCCGCTCGCGGAAGCCGGCCTCGCCTTCGATGTCGAAAATCAACGGAATGCTCACGCCGGTGCGCTTCTCGACTTCGCGGTCGGAATCGTGAAACTGCCAGCCGAGGCGGTTGGCCAGGATTCGGCCGATGGTCGTCTTTCCGGCCCCCATCGGCCCGATTAGGATGATATTGCGCATGGGATCCGAGTATACCGACGGGGAAACGAAAAACCCCGCCGAAGCGGGGTTGGTGTGTTGCGGAGCCGGTGTGGTCAGTTATTGATCATCACGCCGCGGTTGTGGTTCGCCAGGTTCTCACGGTCGATGATCTTCGGCGTGACGAAGATCAGCAGCTCGAACCGCGAATCGTCACGTATGCGATTCTTGAACAGGTTACCGACCCCCGGCAGGTCACCGAAGAAGGGCACCTTTTCCAGTTGGGTGACGTTCTCGAACTCGTAGATGCCACCCAGTACCACGGTCTGGCCATTCTGGACCTGTACCTTGGTCTGCACCTCGCGGGTGTTGATCGGCGGTTCGCCATTGATCGCGCGGGTGTAGTCCGGCTCTTCCTTCATCACCAGGATGTCCATGATCACCATGTCATTGGGCGTGATCTGCGGGGTGACTTCGGTCTTGAGCAGGGCCTCCTTGAACTCGATGTTCGAGATGGCGCCCCCGCCGGAGGCGGTCTGGGACTGATAGGGGATCTCGACACCCTGGGAGATCGTCGCCTTGTGCCCGTTGGTGGTGATGACCTTCGGGTTGGAAACGATCTTGCCGGTGCCCTCGCTCTGCATTGCCTGGAGTTCAAGGTTGAGCAGCACGTTCGAGCCGAGGATAGCGAGTCCCAGCGAGCCGGTCGGGTCACCACTGATCGGTGTGTTGACCATCCACGAACCAGGGTTGCTACCTACATTGCCGGCATTAGAGATCGTCTGTCCGGTGCCGTCTCCCGGGAGGGGGCTAGAGCCACTGACGCTGGGCACCTGCGATCCCAGGCCGACTGTACTGCCCGCCCGGTTGAATCCGGCATTCACACCCCAGCGGACGCCCAGTTCGCGCGAGAAGTTGTCGGTGGCGATGACGATGCGGGTCTCTATCAATACCTGCTTGACCGGACGGTCGACCTGCTCGATCAGGCCGCGGACCCGGTCGAGCGCCTCGGCCGTGTCGGTGACGATCAGGTTGTTGGTGCGTGAGTCGACGGTGATCGAGCCGCGCCGGCTGAGGAAGTTGCCGTCGCTCTGCTTGTCGCCAGCACCCTCGCCCAACCCCGAGCTCTGGCGCACGAGGGCCGCGATGTCGCCGGCCTTGGCGTAGTTGATCTGGACAATGTCGGTGATCAACGGTGCCAGTTGCTGGGCCTGTTCGCGGGCGGCCAGCTCGGCCTTGTCTCGCGCGGCGACCTCCTCGGTGGGGGCGACGTAGATCACGTTGCCATTCTCGCGCGAGGACAGACCCTTGGTGGTCATGATCAGGTCGAGGGCTTGGTCCCAGGGCACGTTTTCCAGTCGCAGACTGATCGACCCCTGAACGGTGTCACTGACGACGATGTTGTTGCCGGTGAAATCGGCGATCAGTTGCAGCAGCGGGCGGACCTGGATGTCCTGGAACTTCAGGGTCAGGCGCTCGCCCGTGTATTCCTTCTTGCCCAGCGAGGTGTGTCGCTCTTCCTCGGGTATTGGTTGGACCTCGATGACCAGGCGGTTGCCGGTCTGGTAGGCCAGGTGCTCGCCGGCATCGTTGGTCCGGAGTGTGACTCGACTGCCGTTGCCTTCGCGGCGGACGTCGACGCGCTCGACCGGCGTGGCAAAATCATTGACGTTATAGCCACCTTCCTCCAGCCGGGTGCCGGGGAGGCGCACGACGATCTGGCTGCCCTGACGGCGAATGTCCATCGGCGCCTCGGTGCTGCCCACGTTGAGCAACAGGCGGCCCGCCCCGCTGGAGGCACGACGGAAGTCGATCGGCTGGCCGGCATCCATGGCCGTGGCCTGGGAACTGCCGTGATCGGTCACGGTCAGGCCGCTTGATGTCGTCATGGCCTGGCGCACTTGATCAAAGGAGACGGTCAGGCGGTTGCCGTTTTGATTGATCGAATAGGGAACCGACTGGTCAAGGTTGAACACGGCTCGGGTCTTGCCGTTCGCCTCGGCCAGCATGACCGAATTCACCGCCCCCAGGGCGATCGAGGTCTGGCGATTGCCGGTCTGGTTGTCCACGTCGGGCAGGTCGACCGCCACCCGGGCCGGGTTGTCGATCTTGAAGCTGCCCGGCTCGCCGGCCAACGGCTCGGAGAGGTTGAAGTGTACTTGTACCGTGCCGTCGCTGGTGCGGTCGTAGGTGATCTCGTTGAGATCGCCGGCCAGCGCCAGACATGGAGCCAGGACGGCGGCCATGGTGATGGCTGGGAGGCCAAGCCCTCGACGCAGTCCGGTGCTCAGGCGTGAAGGTGTCTTGAGGTTGTCCATATCGCTGCTTCCCATCATTTAGCTCCGGCCGCTCTGAGACTTGACGACCGTTGTCTGTTTTTTCCAGCCACCCTGTCCATCGGGCACGACTTCTTCCAGCGTGACGCTGGTTTCACCGATCTCCATGACCTCGCCGTAGTTGCGCCCCATGTGGTCACCCAGCATCACCTCGTGGATGACGCCGTTGCCATCGCGCACCAAGGCGTACGTGCTGCCCTGCCGGTTGATGATGCCGCGCATGGCGAGTGCATCCAGAGGGAACTGCTCCAGTGGTTCCTTGGGGCGATCGATGTCCGGCTTGAGGCCATCCGAGTCGTCCACGTCGTCTTTCTTGGGCGGCATGAACGGCGTGCGGGCTTCTTCCGGAACGCTGTAGGCGTATTTCGGTAGAGGCTTCATCTCCGGGATCGGCTCGATCTTGCCACCCGGGCGGGCCTCCAAGTCGGCGACCTGCTGCTTGAGATCGGTCATGTCCTGGGCGCACCCGCTGACGGCGCCGATCAGAACGAGACCCGTGCCGATCAGCCCCAGCCGGGCCAGACCGGTTCGCTTGTGATCCGTGTTCATTGACCGCCTCCTTGCTCGCCGCTTTCGAGATACCGGTAGGTCTTCGCCTGGATGTCCATCGTCAGTTCGCGCGGGCTCGCATCATCGTCCGTGACGTTGCCGTCACGGGGATTCATGGCCGGATTGTGCAGGGTGACGATCCGCGGCAGGTTGGCCGTGTCGCTGACGAACTGCGTGAGTTCGCGGTAGGTGCCGCGCAGCGAGAGGTGGTAGGTCATCTCGGCGTAGAAGTCGTGCTTGACCTCGCTGCCGGGGCGGATCTGCTCATTCTTCAGTCCGTTTGAGAGCGATGTCTGGGCGACGTTGTCGATCAGGTTCTCCGCTTCGCGCTTGTTCGGCAGTTGGCGCAGCAGTTCGCCGAAACGTGTCTCCATTTCCTTGATCTGGGCCTGGTAGGCCTCGAGGTTGGCGGCCAGGCGCTGCTTTTGGTCGACGGTCTGCAGCAGCGATTGCTCCTCACGCTGTTCGCGCTCGAGCAGTTCCTTCTGCGGCAAGGTGTCGAAATACACCACCCCCCCAACGATGAGCACGAACACGAAGGCGAAGATGATCAGCCGGGTACCCAGCGAGGTCAGGCCGATCGTCTGAAAATCGAGATTTCTCAATTCGTTGAGATCCATGCTCAGTTCTCCTGGTCCGCGTCGTCTTCCTTGGGCGGCGTGATCTTCGCTTCGATCGAGAACACGTACTGGCCGGCATTGGCTGTCTGATCCGATCCCTCGGCAAGAATGCCCGAGCCCACCAGGCTGGCGTTGCCGATATAGCCGGCGCTGTTCAGTCGGCGGAGGTACGCCGCGACCCGTGCCTGGGCGTCAGCCTTGCCCTGGATGCTGATCTTTTCGTCGTTGGTCACCGTGACGTCGGTCAGCTGGACGCCGTCCGGCAGGGTGGTGACGAAGTTTTCCACCAGGTGGACGATCGTCGGCCGGCTGGACTGGAGTTTCTCGATGACCTGCATGCGCGCGGTCAGCTCGGCCTTGCGCTGTTTTAGCTCGTTGATCGTCTGGATCTGGCGGTCGAGCTTCGTGATCACGTCCTCGAGGTAGGCGTTGCGGGCCTGCTGGTTCTCGATCTGTGACTGCATGAAGCTGTGGATGCCGTAGGCGACGGCGACGGCGATCAGGGCGGCCAGCACAAGGTGGATGACGAAATCGCGTTGCCGTTTCTGGCGCCGTTCCTCGCGCCAGGGGAGAAGGTTGATCCGTCTCATCAGTCGAAACTCCTTAACGCAAGCCCGCAGGCAATCAGCATTGCGGTGCCGTGTCGAGCCATTTGCTCGGCGGACACGCCAGGTCCTTTGGCGAGTGCGGCGAACGGATTCGCCAGCCGGGTCGGAACCCCGGTCTCGTTGTTGATGCGTTCGACGGCGCCGGCGGCATTTGCCGCACCGCCGCCAAGCAAGATCAGGTTGACGGTGCTGCCGCTCGACTCCGAGTAGTAGTACTGGATGAATCGCTCGATGTTCATGGCGAGCGAATCGAGGTAGGGCTGCAGCACCTTGCGGGGGTAGTCCTCGGGAAGGCTGTCGTCACGTTTGCGCTCTTCGGCCTCTTCCAGTGTCAAGCCGTACTGGGCGGCGATCTCGCTGGTGAGTTGCTGGCCGCCGCCCTCGTGCTCGCGCGTGTAGACGATCTCGTCGCCGACAAAGATGCTCAGTGTCGTCGAGGTGTCACCCAAGTCGAATACCGCCACCGGTTGGGAACGTTCTTCGGGGGCGAGTGTCGGAGCCAGTATCTCGGTAAACGCGTTCTGCAGGGCAAACGATTCGATGTCGACCACGTCAACCATCATTCCGGCGGCTTCCGCCACGGCCACGCGACTGTCGACGTTGTCGGTGCGCGTGGCGGCCATCAGGACGTCGACACCCACGTCATCCCCCGCACGATGCTTCTTCTGCTTGCCGAGAATGTCGGTCTGGACGCGCTCGAAGTCGAAGTTGACCTCGTCGATCGGGAAGGGGATGTACTGGTCCGCTTCCAGTCGGACCTGTTCCTCAAGTTCGAACTCGTCACCGGGGTTGTCGATATGCAACACCCGGCTGACCGCCGAGGAGGTCGGCACCGCCATGGACAGATGCCGACCTTTGACGCGGGCACGGCGAATTGCCCGCGTCAGCGCGTCCGCGACGGCTTCCAGGTCGGTGATCGACTTGCCTTGAACGGCCCCCTGCGGCAGGGGTTCGATCGCGAATGCCGTGGTGCGATAACCACCGCGGCGTTTTTCCAGTTGGATTAGCTTGACGGCGGTCGAGCTGATGTCGACCCCGAGGCGAGCGGGTTTAGCGCTGAATAGTGGCACGGTCATTCCCTTCCTTTTGAGCGTGCGTTAAGGTTTCGCACACACGCACCTTGTCTCCCAGTAGATGCATCCTATGGCATAACCGTCGCGCTTGTCGACAACGGCGCCGGTGCGGGCTCGCAGCAACAGGTCAATGGGCCTTTTTCTCTACTATTCGAATGAAGCTTATCAAGATTATTTTCTATCTGGTTGGTTTGGGCCTGATTTTGGGCCTCGCCGGCGTTGGCGTTCTGTATCATATGTACAACACCCAGTTGCCCAGTGTCGTTGAGCTGGGCGAGGTGAGATACCAGATGCCGATGCAGATCCACGACCGCGAAGGCGGCTTGATCGCGGAGTTCGGCGATCAACGTCGTTTCCCGGTTTCCTACGATCAGCTGCCGCCGGTCGTGGTGGACGCGTTCATCGCTGCCGAGGACGATCGCTTTTTCGAGCACATCGGGGTCGATTTCCTGGGGCTGGCGCGTGCGGCTATCGAACTGGTGCGTACCGGCGAGAAGTCCCAGGGGGGTTCGACCATCACCATGCAGGTGGCGCGCAACTTTTATCTCGGGCGGGAGAAGACCTATACCCGTAAGCTTCACGAGATCCTGCTGGCGGTCAAGATCGAACGCGCCTTCAGCAAGGAAGACATCCTTGCCCTGTATCTCAACAAGATTTTCATGGGCCACCGGGCCTACGGCGTCAAGGCGGCGGCCCAGGTCTACTTCGACAAGGACTTGCCGGAACTGACGGTCGCTGAAGCGGCCATGCTGGCGGCCCTGCCGAAGGCCCCCTCGACCACCAATCCTGTCAGCGATCCCGAACGTGCCCTGGCGCGACGTGCCTACGTGCTGGGGCGCATGCTCAAGCTGGGCCAGATCGACCAGGCCACATTCGATCGCTCGATCGACGAGCCCTTGCCGGGGCGCCTGTACATCTCGTCGGAGGTCGATACCCGCGCACCGTACGCCGCGGAGATGGCGCGTAGTGACCTGATCGAGAAGTACGGCCAGGAAGCCTACGAGATGGGGCTGGCGGTGCACACGAGCATCGACCCCGAGGCGCAGAAATCCGCGAGGCGGTCCTTGCGTCGGGCGCTGATCGACTACGACCAGCGCCACGGTTACCGCGGTCCGGAGTCCGACTGGAGTGAATGGCTCGAGGATCGCGAGGCATTGGAAGAGCGACTGGCGGATGCCAGCCGGGTCGGCGGGTTGTTGCCGGGCGTGGTGCTGGAGGCCGATGCGGCCGAAGCGCGTGTGCTGGTGCGAGATGCGGGTGAAGTGATCCTCGATCTCGACGCCATGCGTTGGGCTTGTGAGTACCAAGACATCGATCGTTGCGGCCCCAAGCCCAAGGCTGTTGATGGGGTGCTCGGTCGAGGCGACCTGATTCGGGTCGAACCAGTCGAGTCCGACGAGGGGGTGGCGTACCGACTGGCGCAGATCCCCGAGGTGACCGGGGCATTTGTCGCACTCGATCCGTCCACTGGGGCCATTCGGGCGATGGTCGGTGGGTTTGATTTCTTCCAGGGCAGTAAATTCAACACTGTCACCCGGGCCGAACGACAGCCTGGCTCCGGGTTCAAGCCTTACCTCTACTCCGCCGCGCTCGACCAGGGATTTAGCTGGGCGAGTATGATCAACGACTCGCCGATCGTGGTGGAGGATGGCGTTAGCCAGGGCGTTGACTGGCGCCCAAGCAATTACGGGCGCAGTTTTGGTGGCATGCGTCGCATGCGTGAGGCCCTGACGAACTCGGTAAACCTGGTGTCCGTCCGCCTGGCGCAGGCCGTGGGTACCTCGGCGGTCCTGGAGTATGCCGGTCGCTTTGGCTTGCCGGTGGAGAAATGGCAGCCGACCCTGTCGATGGCGTTGGGCAGCTATACCTTGACGCCGCTGGACCAGGTCGCCGGCTTCGCCGTGTTCGCCAATGGTGGCTATCGCGTCACTCCGTTCCTGATCACCGAGCTGGATAACCCGGACGATGGCGTGATCGATTCACACCCGTCGGTCAGTCTCTGCGACAACTGCCCGGTCGACACGGCCGACCCGAGCCTCGCCCCACGAGTGATCTCGGCGCAGAACGCCTTCCTGATGCGTTCGGGGCTCAGGGGTGTGGTCCGTGAGGGCACCGGGGTGCGCGCCTGGCGGGCGCTGGAGCGGGAGGATATCGGCGGGAAGACCGGGACCACCAACGATCAGCGTGATGCCTGGTTCACCGGCTTCGGCCCCGGCTGGGTGGCCACTGCCTGGGTGGGTTTTGCCGACAACAGCGAGCTGGGACGACGCGAGACGGGTGGCAAGGCGGCTCTGCCGATGTGGATCGACTTCATGCGTGACGTGCTTCCGCCGCCCGGGGACGCCGAGGAGCCACCGGAGGGGATCATTACCGCGTGGATCGACCCGGATACCGGAAACCGGGTGTCGGAGGGGCACCCGGGGGCGATGAGCGAATATTTCGATTCGACCAACCCGCAGTCCAGCCTTCCCAAAGAGGGCGCCGCGGCGGCGTCGGGCACGTCGCGTGAGGTGATTGACAACCTGTTCTGACCGTTGGGGGCGATGGTCTCGAGCGTCGTCCCCTCGAAAGACGATTCGAAAGACGCTCTGCACGAGTCGAATGAGGAGACTGCGACATGGGGCCCGCTTCACTGGAATTGTTGCGTCGAGCGGCGCGTCACGCGGCCGAGGCCCTTGGCCAATCCCGCCGCGATTCATTGCGCGCCGCTGCGGATGAGCTGGGCGAAACCCTTGACCCTCGCTTTCGCTCCGCGGACCTGGAGCGGCTCGAGTTGGAACTGAGTCAGTATCAGGCGGCCTTTCGCCCCGAACAGCGAGAGCAATTGGCGACTCTCCGGCGGTCGGCGCTCGAGGCGATGAGCTTTTTCGCCGAGTTCCGGCCGCGGTTGGTGGGTGACGTGCTTACCGGGACGGCCGATGAGTATTCCTCGATCGTGCTGCAGCTGTTCGCCCCGACCCCCGAGCGCGTCATCGAGTGCCTGCTCGGCCACGACATCCCCTTCGAGGAGTCCGAGACCAGCTATCAATATCGCGACGGGCGGAACGAACGGGTGTCGGTATTCGCCTTCGGTGCCGGCGACGACCACATCGTGCTGGAGGTCTTCCCCGAAGAGCGGCTGCGCGAATCGCCGCTGGTGCCGGGAGGGGCGACGTTGCGCCGTGGCTCCCGGCGCCAACTTGAGGCGCTCATGCAGGAAGCGGCGGTGGACACGCCCTGAGGCGCAGTACCTGGTGATTCCATGGCAGCCCATCCCGTCCACTTGATCGGTGTCCAATTAAAAATGCCCCCGAAACCGGGGGCATTTTTAGTGGATCAACGAGCGACGTCCTGATCAGTCGCGGGCGCTCAGGCGGTGCACCGCGTCGACAAGTACTTTGACCTTGTCCGGATCGACGTGCTGATGGATGCCGTGTCCGAGGTTGAAGACGTGCCCGGGGTTGGGGCCGAATTCCTCTAGGATGCGCGCCACCTCGCGCTCGATCACCTCGTCGGGTGCATAGAGCACGCTCGGGTCGAGGTTCCCCTGCAGGGCAACGCGATCACCGACGCGTTCGCGGATGGTGTCGAGGTTTACGGTCCAGTCCAGCCCGATGCCGTCGGCACCGGTGTCCGCCATCAAGGACGCCCACTGGCCGCCGCCCTTGGTGAACAGCGTGACCGGGACGTAGCTGCCGTCCGGCCGCTCGCGGTTCAGGCCGTCGACGATGCGCTGCATGTACTGCAGCGAGAAGTCGCGGTAGTCATGCGGGGCGAGCACGCCGCCCCAGGTGTCGAACACCATCAGTGACTGGGCGCCGGCCTCGATCTGGGCGTTGAGGTACTCGGTCACCGCGTCCGCGAGCCGGCCGAGCAGATCGTGCGCCGCCTTCGGGTCGCTGTAGACGAGCCCCTTCACCTTGGCGAAGTCCTTGGTGCCACCGCCCTCGACCATGTAGGTCGCCAGTGTCCACGGGCTGCCGGTGAATCCGATCAGCGGCACGCGCCCGTCCAGGGCCTTGCGGATGGTCGACACGGCGTTCATCACGTAACCGAGGTCCGAGCCCATGTCCGGCTTCGGCAGACGGGCGATGTCGGCGGCCGAGCGCACCGGGCGCTCGAACACCGGACCTTCGCCGGCGACGAACTTCAGCCCCAGCCCCATGGCATCGGGGATGGTCAGGATGTCGGAAAACAGGATGGCCGCGTCGAGATCATAGCGTTCCAGCGGCTGGAGGGTGACCTCGCAGGCGAGATCCGCCGAGCGGCACAGGTCCATGAAGCTGCCGGCGCGCTGGCGCGTGGCCTTGTATTCCGGCAGGTAGCGGCCCGCCTGACGCATTATCCAGATCGGGGTGCGATCGACGGGCTGGCGAGCCAGGGCGCGTAACAGGCGGTCGTTCTGCAGCGGAGCGGTCATGAAGCTTATACGTCCAGGTAGTCGAGAATGCCGAAGGCCGCATTGCGCCCCTCAAAGACGGCGGTGACGACGAGATCCGCGCCACGCACCATGTCGCCGCCGGCGAAGATCTTGGGGTTGCTGGTCTGGAAGGCCGGGCCGCCCTGTTTCTGGTGCACGACCACGCGGCCGCTGGCATCGAGCTCGATCTTCTGCGGTTCGAACCAGTCGGCCGGTGAGGGGCGGAAACCGAAGGCGATCAGTACGGCATCGGCCTCGATCACCTGCTCGGAGCCCTCGATGGACACCGGGCGGCGGCGGCCGCGCTCGTCCGGCTCGCCCAGACGCGTCTCGACGAATTTCACGCCGGTGACCTGTCCGCCTTCGCCGAGCACCTCGACCGGCTGCAGGTTGAAACTGAAGTGCGCGCCTTCCTCGCGGGCGTTCTTCACCTCGCGGCGCGAGCCCGGCATGTTGTCCTCGTCGCGGCGATAGACGGTGGTCACCTTGGCCGCACCCTGACGCAGGGAGGTGCGGGTGCAGTCCATCGCCGTGTCACCGCCGCCGAGGACGACCACGCGCTTGTCCTTGACGCTGATGTAAGGGTAATTCCCGCCCATGTCGAGCAGGTGGTTGGTATTGCCGATCAGGAAGGGTAGCGAGGCGTACACGCCCTCGAGATCCTCGCCCGGGAAGCCGCCCTGCATGGCGTTGTAGGCACCCATGCCCATGAACACCGCATCGAACTCGCCGAGCAGGTCATCGATGGCAATGTCCTTGCCGATTTCGGTGTTGAGGCGGAATTCGATGCCCATGCCCTCGAAGATCTCGCGACGGGTTTCCATCACGTGCTTTTCGAGCTTGAACGAGGGGATGCCGAAGGTGATCAGTCCGCCGATCTGCGGGTGGCGGTCGAACACCACGGCCTGGACGCCGTGACGCGCCAGGATGTCCGCGCAACCCAGGCCAGCCGGGCCGGCGCCGATCACCGCGACCCGCTTGTCGGTGGGCACGACGTCGGACATGTCCGGACGCCAGCCCAACTTGAAGGCCTCGTCGGTGATGTATTTCTCGACCGAGCCGATGGTGACCGCGCCAAAGCCGTCATTGAGCGTGCAGGCGCCTTCGCAGAGGCGATCCTGCGGGCAGACGCGACCACAGACTTCCGGCAGGGAGTTGGTCTTGTGCGCCATCTCCGCGGCCTCGAGCAGGTTGCCTTCGGCGATCAGCTTGAGCCAGTTGGGGATGTAATTGTGGACCGGGCACTTCCATTCGCAGTACGGATTACCGCACTCGATGCAGCGATCGGACTGTTCGGCCGCGTGATCCGGGGTGAATTGCCCGTAGATTTCGTTGAAATCCTGGACGCGCTCTTCGGCGGGGGTGGTCTCCGGGTCGCGTCGCGGCACGTTCAGGAACTGGAAAGTCTCGCCCATGGCTCGTTTCTCGAATTGATGGTTCGGATCAACGCGGTGCCCGGGGTGGAGGTCCGGCGGTGCGGACCGCGGCCCGGGGCGATCCCCGTGGCTCAGGCCGAGAGGCGGGAGCGAACGGACTGGCTGACGGCGGCCATGTCGGCACGTCCGGCCAGGCGTTCGCGGGCCGTTTTCATTACGGCCCCCATCTGGCTCAAATCGGTGGCCTGCTCGGCGGCGATGATCTCGGCCACCGCCGCCTCGATTTCCTCGGGGGACAGCGGCTGAGGTAGGTAGGTTTCGATGATCGCGAGTTCGGCTTCCTCGACGCTTTTCAGGTCGTCGCGGCCGGCGGACTCGTACTGGGCGATCGACTCGCGACGCTGTTTGGCCTGCTTGGTCAGGATCGCCATGGCCTCGTTTTCCGAGACCTCCCGGCGCTCATCGATCTCCCGCTGCTTGATCGCGGCGATCAGCATGCGGATCGTGGTCAGACGCGACTTCTCGCGGCTCTTCATGGCCGACTTCATGTCGGCCGTCAGACGTGCCTTGATCGTGCTCATACGGTAATCGCCGTCACAAGCTCGATCAGTACAGGCGAACGCGACGCGATTGTTCCTTCGAGAGGCGCTTCTGGTTGCGCTTCACGGCAGCCGCGGCCTTGCGCTTGCGGGCGGCCGTCGGCTTTTCGTAGTACTCGCGCTCGCGCATCTCGCTGATGATGCCGGCTTTCTCGCAAGAGCGCTTGAAGCGACGAACTGCAACCTCGAAAGGCTCATTTTCCCGAACACGTACAGAAGGCATGAATGCGTTCCACCTCGTTGAATTGAAACTGAAATGTTTGGCTTCGGACCCATGCGGTCCAAAATAAAAGGTGTTGTAGTATAAAGCGTTGCCCGAGGTGTGCAAGAGGCAAATGCTGGCGCAGGCGGTGTCCTCGGCAATACCCAAATGGAGTGAGGAGTTTCGCGCGTGCGCGTATTGGCAATCGAGAGTTCCTGTGACGAGACCGCCGTGGCCTTGTTTGATGGTCGCCGCGGTGAGTTGCTGGCCCACCGTGTCCATTCCCAGACCGAGGTGCACGCCGAGTACGGCGGGGTGGTCCCGGAGCTCGCCGCCCGTGATCACATGCGCCGGTTGCCCAGCCTGACCCGCGCGACGCTCGCGGATGCGGGTCTGGGTTATGACGCCATTGACGCGGTTGCCTACACCGCCGGTCCGGGGCTGGCCGGGGCCTTGATGACGGGGGCGGCGTTCGCCAAGGGCATCGCCGCGAGTCGCGGGCTGCCGGCACTGGGCGTCAATCACCTGGAAGGGCATATCCTGGCGCCGCTGCTGGGCGATGACCCGCCGGCATTTCCGTTTCTGGCGTTGCTGGTGTCCGGCGGACACAGTCAGTTGATCGAGGTGCGCGAGGTGGGTGACTACCGGCTCCTGGGCGAGAGCATCGACGATGCCATCGGCGAGGCGTTCGACAAGTCGGCCAAGCTGATGGGTCTTGGTTATCCCGGTGGCGCGGCCCTGTCGCGATTGGCCGAGCAGGGCGACCCGAAGGCGGTGCCGTTCACTCGGCCGATGATCAATCGCCCCGGCCTGGACTTGAGCTTCAGTGGGCTGAAAACGGCGGTGGCGAACGCGATTGCTGCCGGTCACGCCCATGAGGACGTGGCGGCCTCGTTCGAGCGGACGGTGATCGATACCCTCGTGATTAAGCTCACGCGGGCACTGGAGCAAACCGGACTGGATCGCCTGGTGGTCGCCGGTGGGGTGGCGGCCAATCGCCCTCTGCGGCAGCGACTGGGCGAGATGATGACCGAGCGGGGTGGGGCGGTGTATTTCCCCGAAATCGAGCTATGCACCGACAACGCCGCCATGATCGCGTTGGCGGGATATCGTCGGCTTGCGGCCGGCGAGCGTGACGCCAAGCCGGGGTTCCGCGTGCGGGCCCGCTGGCCCCTGGCCGAGCTCAAATTGCCAGGGGCGCTTGGCTCGACGGTGGCCGTCACTCCTTGATCGACGGCTCGGTTTTTTCGCCGATGCGCGGTTCCTCGCCGCGCACCAGCCGGCGGATATTGCCGTGGTGGCGCAGGATGAGCAGCAACGACATCAACGAGATTGCCAAGGCGATGAACGGCGGCGCGATGAAGGTGGCCAGGGTCGCGGCCACCACCGCGGCAAACAGGGCGGACAGCGAGGAATAGCGGGTTGCCCAGGCCGTGCTCAGCCAGCCGACGATGGCGACCAGTCCGATTAACGGTGCCATGGCGAGGATTGCGCCGGCGGCGGTCGCCACCCCCTTGCCGCCCTTGAAGCCGAAGAACACCGGAAACAGGTGGCCGAGGAAGGCGAACAGGCCGGCCGTACCCATTGCAGCCTCGCGCGAGGCGCCATCGACGGCCATACTCGCGACGATGACGGGGATCAGGCCCTTGAGGAGATCGCCGACTAACGTGACAATGGCCGCCTTCTTGCCACCCAGGCGCAGGACATTGGTCGCGCCCGGATTGCCTGAGCCGGCCGAGCGTGGGTCCGGTAATCCCAGCAGGCGTGCTGTGATCACCCCGGTGGACAACGAGCCAACCAGGTAGGCGGCGACGGCGATGATGAGCAGAAGGGGCCAGTCGAGGGCAGTCAATTGCTGAATCCGGGGTTTGAATGGGATCGTCATTATCACGGTCCGCGGGCCTGCCCGCAAACCACGGCGATTCGATGGGTGATCGAACCCACGGTGCCGGGCCTAGGGTGTGAACCGTGATGACCGATGCCCCTTCTACCAAAGTGGCTTCGGTCGGGCTGGTAGCCGGCTGGTCCTTTCCGGCGACGGTGTTCGATCCGCTGATGCGCCACCTGGCCGCCGACGAGGTAGTGGCCTTTGGTTGGTCCACGTTTGCGACCGACTGGCTCGAGTCGACGCGACTGGAGCCGGGGCGACTGGAACTGGCGCAACTGGAAACGGGGCGACAGGGGCGCGCGGAGTCGATTTCCGGCCCGGCGGTCTGGGTGGGATGGTCGCTGGGCGGTTCGTTGCTGCTCGAAGCCGTCCGGCAGGGCCGCATACGGCCCGCGCGGCTGGTGTTGATCCAGGCTACACCGCGTTTTTTGGCGGCGGATGGATGGCCCGGGGTGAGTCACGGCGATTGGCAAGCCTTGCGCCGGGCGGCGGGGCGGCACCCCCTCGCGGCGGCGGTCGCCTTTCGGCGACGTTTTGATCTCCCGAGCGCGCCTGCCGCATCAGAAAAGCTGGCGGCTGCCAGCGGTCTCGACTGGCTGGCCCGGCTGGATCTTCGAAGCGAACTGGCCGCGATCGATGTGCCCGTCGACATCTGGCTGGCGCCCGACGACCAGTTGGTGCCCGTCGACTGGCCGCAGCATCTCGACCTGCCGGGCCATGTGCATGTGCATCGGTTCGAACAGGGTGGGCACGCCGCGTGGCTCAATCATCCGGTTGCCTTGGCGCGCTCACTGGTCCGTCCGCTCACCGATGATCCGGGTGCCCGTTCGACAGACTGAGCGACTCGCTCGTCGTGGCGCCTTGCTCCTTACACCGCATGCCATCCACAAATCAATCGCGAGTTCCTGTCCCTAGCATGTCTGCCTTGCCCTCTTTTGACCTGCGCCGCGTCCGTGACCGGTTCAACCGCGCGGCGACCGACTATGACCAACATGCGGCGGTTCAGCGTGAGATCGGTCGACGGCTGGATGAACGTTTCGACTGGTTGAAGCTCGATCCGCAACGCATTCTCGACCTGGGGGCGGGGACGGGGCAGATGGTGCGCGCCATGCGTGAGCGCTACGCGCAGGCGGATGTGGTGGGGCTCGATCTGGCGGAGAGTATGTTGCAGCGCCTGCCTCGACGACGCTGGTGGTCGCCGCATCGGGCAGCGGTCGCCGCCGACATGCATGCCCTGCCGTTTGCCGGCGGCAGCATGGATGCAGTGGTCTCCAATTTTGCCGTGCAATGGAGCGATCGGCCTGCGGCCCTGTTCGGCGAGGTCGCCCGGGTGAGTGCTTCGGGTGCGCCGTTTGCCTTCACGACGCTGGGGCCGGACAGCCTGCAGGAAATCCGGCGCGCCTGGGCAGAGGTCGACTTGACGCCCCATGTCCACCAGTTTCTCGATATGCACGATCTCGGCGATGCGCTGGTCTCGGCCATGCTGGCCGATCCGGTGATGGATCGCGAAACAGTGACGGTCACCTACCCCACGGTTGATGCCCTCCTGGCCGATCTGCGGGGCGTGGGTGTCGCCAATGCTCAGGCCGGACGTGCCACGGGGCTGACTGGCCCCAGGGCTTGGCGGCGGTTCCGGGAGGCGCTGGCGGCTCAGGCGGTCGATGGCCGCATTCCTTTGAGTTACGAGATCGTCTACGGCCTGGCGTGGGGTACCGGGGTCTCTCCGGTGGCTGATCGGGCGCACGGCATCGTGGCCGCCGGCTGAGCCCGTTATGCGGTCGTGTGGCGCTCCTGCAACAGATAAAACTTGCGCGTCAAGCAATCAGGTTTGCTTATGCGTGGCTGAAATGGCCGCTAACTGCTTGAAAGCGCGTCTTGCGGGTGGGTTTCGGTCGAGTAAATTAGTAAATTCATAGGTTTTTGTCGGCAGGGGATTCGATTATGATTGCCGACCGAGAAAAAGGGTCTGGCCGACGCGGCCGGGATGAACCTAAAAGTCTGGAGGGGTCACGATGTCCACCAATGCAGTGCCGGTAGCAACCGAGCAGTACAATTACGGCATCGTCAAGAAATTCGCCATCATGGCCATGATTTGGGCCTTGCTGGGGATGCTTGCCGGTGTCTACATTGCCAGTGAGCTGGCATGGCCGTTTTTGAACTTCAATATCGCCGAGATCACCTTCGGTCGTCTGCGCCCCGTGCATACGACGCTGGTGATTTTCGGTTTCGGTGGTAGCGCGCTGTTCGCAACGTCCTACTACATCGTGCAGCGCACCTGTCAGGCGCGCCTCTGGGGTGGCAAGCTCTTGCCGGAGCTCACCTTCTGGGGCTGGCAGCTCGCCATCCTCTCCGGGGTCCTGTTCTACATGGCCGGCTACACGCAGGGCCGTGAGTACGCCGAGTTCGTCTGGCCGATCGACCTGCTGATCACCGTGGTCTGGGTGGTCTACTTCGCCGTCTACGCGATGACGCTGGTCAAGCGCAGTCAGCCGCACATCTACGTGGCCAACTGGTTCTTCATGTCCTTCATCCTGGCCACCGCCCTGCTGCATATCTTCAACAACCTGCAGGTGCCGGTCGCCTGGAACAGCCTTGAGTCCTACTCGCTGTTTTCCGGGGTGCAGGATGCGATGACCCAATGGTGGTACGGCCACAACGCGGTCGGCTTCTTCCTGACCTCCGCCTTCCTCGGCATGATGTACTACTTCGTGCCCAAGCAGGCCGGTCGCCCGATCTACTCCTACCGCCTGTCGATCGTGCACTTCTGGGCGCTGTCGTTCCTGTACATGTGGGTCGGCGCGCACCACCTGCACTGGACCGCGCTGCCGGACTGGGTTACCACCCTGGCCGCGACCTTCTCGATCCTGCTGCTGCTGCCGTCCTGGGGCGGCATGATCAACGGCATCATGACCCTGTCGGGTGCCTGGGAGAAGCTGCGTACGGATCCGATCATACTGTTCTTGATCACCGCGTTAGCCTTCTACGGCATGTCGACCTTCGAGGGTCCGATGATGTCGCTCAAGTCGGTTAACGCCCTGTCGCACTACACCGACTGGACCGTGGGTCACGTGCACTCCGGCGCACTGGGTTGGGTGGCTATGATCACCATCGGATCCTTCTATCACATGATGCCGCGGCTCTGGGGTACCACGCTGTACTCGACCAAGCTGGTGTTCGTCCACTTCTGGCTGGCCACTATCGGTGTGGTGCTCTACATCGTCGCTCTGTGGGTCGCCGGCATCGGTCAAGGTCTGATGCTGCGTGCCTTCGACGAGTACGGCAACCTGGCCTACACCTTCATCGAGACCGTCACGTTCCTGCACATCCCGTATGTGGTACGTGCCATTGGTGGTGTCTTCTTCCTGTCGGGCATGCTGCTGATGTCGTACAACATCTACATGACGATCTCGGGTGCCCGTCAGTCGGCATCTGATGAAGGCCGCGAACCCGTTGCTGCCGCCGCACGCTAAAGGATTGAGGTTAGGTGAATGAAACACGAAAGCATTGAAATCAACTCCGGCCTGCTGATTGTCCTCACGCTGATGGTCATCAGTATCGGGGGGCTGGTCGAGATCGTCCCGTTGTTCCACATCGAGGAGACGGTCGAAGAAGTGGACGGTGTGCGTCCTTACACCCCGCTGGAATTGCGTGGCCGGGACATCTACGTGCGTGAGGGGTGTTACACCTGTCACTCGCAGATGATCCGTCCGTTCCGTGACGAGCAACTGCGCTATGGCCACTACTCGCTGGCGGCCGAGTCGCAGTACGATCATCCGTTCCAGTGGGGCTCCAAGCGCACCGGCCCGGACCTCGCTCGCGTTGGTGGCAAGTACTCCAACGAGTGGCAGACCCAGCACTTGGTCGACCCGCAGTCACTGGTGCCGGAGTCCATCATGCCGGGCTACCCGTGGCTGCTGGAAGACGATCTGGACTACAGTCAGATCGAGGGCCGCATGGTCGCGCTCAAGCGGGTCGGCGTACCGTACTCGCAGAGTCAGGAAGAGTACGACGCCAACGTCGAGCAGTTCGGTGCCGACCAGGCCGAGCAGCTTCACGTCTCCAACGCCACCGAGGTCCTGGAAAGCCAGGCCGGTGCGGAGAACTGGGACGGCAATCCGGACCGCATCACCGAAATGGACGCCCTCGTGGCCTACCTGCAGATGCTGGGTACGATGGTCGACTTCTCTAAGTATGAAGACGGCCACTTCAACCAGTTCCGTTAATACTTGAAACCGCCACCTTCGAGGTGATCTCTTGATTGGCGATATCTTTGCGTGGTTGGGCGACATGGAGAACAGCAAGCCGTTGGCGCTGATCCTGTTCTTCAGTGCCTTTGTCGGAATCATCCTGTACGTCTACACGGGCAAGCGGCGCAAGCAGCGGCTGGAGTCGTACAAGGACATTCCGTTCATGGACGACGACGAGCTCGACCCTACGCGGCAAAAGAAACAACAGGTGAAGAAAGATGAGTCAGAAAACGGAAAATAAGCAGGGGCAGGTCGAGACCACCGGGCACGTCTGGGACGGCGATCTGCGCGAGTACAACAACCCCCTGCCTCGCTGGTGGCTATGGGCGTTCTACATGACCATCGTCTTCGCGGTGGTTTACTGGATCCTCTACCCGGCGTGGCCGTACGGCGACAGCTACACCAAGGGCATCAACACGGTCGAGTACACCGTGGAAAACGAGCAAGGTGAAGAGGTGACCGTGAGCGAGGCGTGGAACACGCGTGCCCTGTTCACCCGTGACATGCAGTCCAGCCCGTCGGCCCTCGCCCAGGAAGAGTGGGTCGGCAAGGTCAAGGACATGAGCTTCGAGGAAATCGAGCAGGATCCGGATACCTTGCAGTTCGCCATGTCGATGGGTAACTACACCTTTGGTGACTTCTGTGCCGCCTGTCACGGCAGCGGCGGTCAAGGCAAGATTGGCCAGTACCCGAACCTGGCCGACAACGCTTGGTTGTACGGGAACTCCTACGAGACCATCGTCAACAAGATCAACAATGGCATCCAGGGCATGATGCCGGCTCAGAACGTCGCCGACGACCAGATCGACGATCTGGCCAAGTACGTGTTGAGCCTGTCCGGCCAAGCCGAGATCAGTGGCGAGGCGGCCAGCCGCGGTAAGCAGGCGTTCGCCAGCTGTGCCGGCTGTCACGGCGCCGAAGGTAAGGGCAACGAGGCCATGGGCGCACTGAACCTGGCCGACGCCATCTGGGGCGTTGCGGACGTGCCGGGCTGCGGCGACGACACCGCCTGCAAGATCGGCGAGATCAAGCACGTGGTCAACAACGGCATCCAGCGCCAGATGCCGGCCTTCGGTGATCGTCTGAGCGAGACCCAGGCACGCATGCTTGCCATCTACGTCCGGCAGATGGGCGGCAACTGATCGCTGATCGCGACTGAGGCCTGCCATTGCATCGAGAACACCGGCCCCATGGCCGGTGTTTTTTTATTGGGAAGGCGGTGAGCTGCGGGCGAGGGCGAGTGTGCCTGCGTCGGCTGGCGGCGATGTGGAGTCCGTTGCCGGGCCTGGAGAAGGTCTACTCGATCAGCCAATCGCCCCGCCGGTCGCCAAGGCCCCAGTCGGGGGGGGGCGAAGCCTGGTGATGCGAGCAGGGCCTTTTCGGCGCGGTGTCGCCTGCCCGTCGACCGGGCCCGATGCCCGGGTGTTTATGTTGGGTTTAGAGAAAAACCCTATGGGGGATAAGATATTCCCCCGCGCATCCATTCGGAGACCGACAGATGGCTCAGCACGACGATCCGAGCTACCCGGCTGACACCATGTATCAGGCCCGCGAGCCGGTCCACCCCAAGGCGATTCACGGCCGGTTCCGCCGGTTCAAGGATATCGTGTTGCTGGTGGCCTACGGGGTGTTCTTCCTGTTGCCGTGGGTGCGCTGGGAGCGGGGCGTGGGCCCGGATCAGGCGGTGATGTTCGACATTCCTTCGCGTCGTTACTACCTGTTCGACCTGGTCATTCACCCGCAGGACATGTTTCTGCTGGCGGGTTTCTTGATCCTGGCGGCCTGGTTGCTGTTCTTCGTGACCGGCCTGGTCGGTCGGGCGTTCTGTGGCTATTTCTGTTTCCAGACCCTGTGGACCGACGTCTTCATGAAGGTCGAGGCGCTGGTGCAGGGTGACCGTAACAAACGCATGCGCCTGGAGAAGCAGTCCTGGAACGGCGAAAAGATCGCCAAGAAGGGGTTGACTGTCGTGATCTGGACGCTGATCGCGTTCTGGACCGGCTTTACCTTTACCTCCTACTGGGCCGACGCCCCGCAACTGTTCGTCAATTTCTTTACGCTGGATGCGGCGAGCGCGGCCTACATAACGACCGGCATTCTCACCGCTACCACCCTGATTGCCGCCGGTTTCGCCCGCGAGCAGGTTTGCATCTACATGTGTCCGTACGCGCGCTTTCAGAGCGTGATGTTCGACAAGGAAACCTTGTTGGTGTCCTACGACGAGGCGCGCGGTGAGGGTGAGGCCGGCCGTCAGCCGCTCAAGCAGGGTCTGATGACGCTTGAGGAGCGACATGCCGAAGGGGTGGGGGATTGCATCGACTGCAAGCTCTGCGTGCAGGTCTGCCCCACCGGAATCGACATTCGTGACGGGCTGCAGCTCGAGTGCATCTCCTGCGGGCTCTGTATCGATGCGTGTGATCAGATCATGACCAAGCGTGGTTGGCCCACCGGCTTGATCCGCTATGCCTCGGAGATGGAGCTCGAGACCGGCGAAAAGCCCAATCTGCTCAAGTTCCGCACCATCGGTTACGGCATCGCCACAGCGGCGGCCACCATCCTGTTGCTCTATGGCATCTTCGCCCGGGCGCCGGCCGATGTGACCGTCCAGCAGGTGCGCCAGCCGCTGTTCACCGTGCTCGCTAGCGGGGACATCCAGAACAACTACAACGTCAAGATCAACAACAAGCTGCAAGAGCCGCTCGATTTCACGTTGGCCGTCGAGGGTCTGCCCGAGGCTCGCGTGAGCGTGGTGGGGGGGTTCGATTCGCTGGAACTGCCCGCCGACGAGTCACGCAACTATCTGGTGCATGTTCGCGCCTCGCGGGATGTCCAGGTGGAGCGTCGCGAGATACAATTCATCCTGACCGAACAGAACGGACGCATCGAGCCGCTGGAGCACGATGCCAGCTTCGTTTTCCGCTGATCGTCACCGCCCTTTGCCCACGCCGATTCTTGCGGTGGGCAGGGCCAACTCCCAACCGGATTCCTGACCATGGCTGTATTGCTGCCTGCCGCGCTCGGCATGACCATCATCCCGATCCTGTTCTTCCTGCTGCGCTGGCGTTTTCCCTCTGCCGGTCGCCAGATCGCCTTCATTCTGGGCGTCCTGGCGCTGGCTGCCTACGCCCCTTACGCGATCATCAACTGGCCGGGGCTGGATGTCGTGGCCATGGTGGCCGCGATTCTGGTGATGACGGCGTTCATCCTCGGGCTGATCTCGCCGCCAAAGCATGCCGACTCGCACAAGATGGCGTTCCACGCGGGGCCGGCGACGATCATTGCCTTCTTCGCCGTGATCATCCTGCTCGATTCGATCTTCCTGACCATCGCGACCACCGGCTTGAGCGAGAACGTGGCGCGCCAGATCCTCCCCGAGCCGCAGGGCGGCCCGGTGGCCACTTCCTATTTCCCCGGTACGGTCGCCCACGACTACCAGGAAAAGGTGCGCGCCTTCGAGGCCTACGACGCGGCCCGCGAGGAGCAGTCCGAGCGTGGCTGGCAGATCCGCCGCGGCTGGGTGGGCGAACCGATGGTCGACCAGTCGACGCCGTTCCGTGTCCAGGTGCTCGATCGCAAAGGCGAGCCGGTCACGGGGGCATCGGTCGAGACGCATTTCCTGCGTTCGTCGAGCAAGGGGCTGGATTTCGTCGAGGGCATGAGTGAGATCGAGCCGGGTGTCTACGAGGCATCGGTGACACCGACCCATCCCGGGCGCTGGGAGGTCATTGTCGAGATTCGCCGTGGCGAGGATCGCCACCAGTTGCGCGGCTCGACCGACGTCGCCAGCTGATTGGCAGTGACCGTTTGATGCGCCTATTCGCCCGATGTCGGTCGATCCGATGAGCGAGACCCGCCCCGAGGCCGCGGCGCCAGACAGTGCCGCGGCCTGTTTCCATTGTGGTCTGCCCGTGCCCACCGGGGCGGACTACCGCACCCGCGTGCTCGGCGAGCCGCGTGACATGTGCTGCCCCGGTTGCCAGGCGGTCGCCCAGGCGATCGTCGAGGCGGACATGGAGGAGTATTACCGCCACCGCACCGAGGCCTCGCCGCGCCCGGACGATGATCTCGAACGCGTGCTCGAGGAGTTGTCGATCTACGATCGCCCCGAGATGCAGAAATCATTCGTCGCCAACCGCGAGGGCGACCGACGCGAGGCCTCATTGATCCTCGAGGGGATCGTCTGCGCCGCCTGCATCTGGCTATCCGAGCGGCAAGTCCGGCAGTTGCCTGGGGTGGAGTCCTTCTCGGTGAACTTCACCACGCACCGCGCCCAGGTGGTCTGGGACAACACCCAGGTACAGCTCTCCGAGATCCTGCGGGCGATCGCTGCCATCGGCTATCGCGCCTATCCCTACGATCCCGATCGTCAGGATCGCGTCTATCGGCGCGAACGCCACGACATGATGCGTCGCCTGGCGGTCGCCGGGCTGGTCTACTTGCAGGTGATGATGATCTCGTTGTCGCTGTACTTCGGCGACTTCCTCGACCTCTCCGCTGACCTGCGTTACTTCTTTTGGTGGGTCAGCCTGGTCCTGTCGACGCCGATCGTGCTCTATTCGGGCCAAGCCTTCTTCCGGCCCGCCTGGCGAGACTTGAAGCAGCGACGCGTGAGCATGGATCTGCCCGTGTCGATCAGCATCCTGCTCGCCTACTCCGGCAGCGTGTACGCGGTGCTGACCGATAGCGGCGAGGTCTACTTCGACTCGGTCACCATGTTCATCTTCCTGCTGCTCGCCGGGCGTTTTCTCGAGCAGGGCGCACGTCACAAGGCCGGCGAGCTGGCCGAGTCACTGAACAAGCTGGTGCCGCAGGTGGCCAACCGCTTCGATGCCGACGGTTCGGTGGCGGTGGTGCCGGCCTTCGATCTGGTCCCCGGTGACCGCATCCTGATACGTCCCGGCGGGCCGGTGCCGGCCGATGGCGTGGTGATTGAGGGCGAGAGTGGCATCAACGCTTCGATGCTGACCGGCGAGAGCCTGCCCGAGTTCAAGCGCGCCGGGGATCGGGTTTCCGCCGGCACCGTCAATACCGAAAGCCCGCTGGTGGTCGAGGTGGACAAGGTCGGTCAGGACACCATGGTCTCCTCGATCGTCCGCCTGATCGATCGGGCCCAGTCGCAAAAGCCACAAGTGGCCGAGACGGCCGACCGCTTCGCGCGTAAGTTCGTCATCGCCCTGCTGATCACCACCGCAGTGGTGACGGCGGCCTGGCTGGTCATCGATCCGTCCCGTGCGTTCTGGATCGCCGTGGCAATCCTGGCCATCACCTGCCCGTGCTCGCTGTCACTGGCCACGCCTGCGGCGATTGCGGTGGCGGTGGGGCGGCTGACCCGTTCGGGGCTGCTGGTCACCCGCGGCCGGGCGCTGGAAGGATTGGCGCGGGTCACCCACGTGGTGTTCGACAAGACCGGCACACTGACAACCGGTGAGCTGACGGTGCGCAACGTGGAGTCATTGGCCGATGTCGAGTCCGGGCGCCTGGCGGGTATCGTCGCGGCCCTCGAGCAGTACGCCGATCACCCGGTCGGGCGGGCGTTGTCTACCTGGGGCAATGAGCACACGGCCGAAAAGCTACACGCGGTCACGCAGGTGGAGAGTGCCAGCGGCCGCGGCGTGACTGGCTGGCTCGACGGTGAACGCTTTGCCGTCGGCAACGCCCGCTTGATGGACGATTTGGCGGTGACCTTGCCCGAGGCACACGCCGCCGTCGACGAACTGGTGGTCTGGGTCGCGCGTGGCCCCGAGGTGATCGCCCGCGCGGTGCTGACCGACCGGTTGCGCGACGATGCCCACGAGGTGGTCGATCGCCTCAAGCAGCAGGGGGTGTCGGTCTGGCTGCTTTCCGGTGATCACCCGGACCGCGCGGCCATGATCGGGCAGCACCTGGGGGTGGATCATGCCGAAGGCGGGTTGCTGCCGGAAGACAAGATGGCGCGCGTGGCCGCGCTGCAGGCCGACGGTGGGCGGGTGCTGATGGTCGGTGACGGGGTCAACGACGCGCCGGTGCTCGCCTGTGCGGACGTTTCCATGGCGATGGGCGGTGGGACCGCGGTCGCCAAGCACAGCGCCGACATGGTGCTGCTCAATGACCGGGTGGTCGAAACGGCCTTTGCGGTGGGCTATGCCCGGCGGACCATGGGCGTGATCCACCAGAATCTGACCTGGTCGGTCTGGTATAACGCGATCGCGATCCCGATCGCCGCGCTGGGCTTCGTTCAGCCGTGGCTCGCGGCGATTGGTATGTCGGTCAGTTCGATCGCCGTGATCGGCAATGCCCTGCGCTTGCGGCGCGGGTAGGGGGCGCAAGGAAGGTATGCACGCATCTGGTGCTGCTCCGCGCGCTCGGCAAGCGTGGCGCCGGGTTCGTGCAGGCCTTCCTGGTTAGCCACCCATGTTGTGGATGTACTGGTTGAGCTGGGCCACGTCAGTACTGGTGCGGCGGTAGAGGTGATCCAGGCTCACGATCGCGTACTCGAGCAGCAGCACGGTGAACACGGGATGTTCCAGACGCAGGCGGTTGTACTTGGCTCGCGACAGGCGCAGCAGCCGGACGGTGGAGCGCGCGCGCATGCGCACATTGCGTGGCTGGCGATCGAAGAAACTCATTTCGCCGAGCATCTCGCCGGCGTGGATCTGGCCGACCGGCACCTCGTTGGTGGTCGGGCCGACGATCAGTTCGGCCGTGCCGTCGAGCAGGAAGTAGAGCGACTCGCCCACTTCACCGATGTCGGCGATGATCCGCCCGCGCTCGATGATCTCGAAATCACAAAAGTCGAGAAACGCGCTGACCTCGGCGTGGGTCAGGATCTGCGTGTCGACGTGGCGGGCGAGAAAGTCGACCAGGGCGTCGCGGTCGTTGTCGGTCATCATCGCGTTAGTGCTCCCATGCCGTTTGCGGGAAAGGTAGGGACCTATGCACGAATCGTAATGCCACTCTGGCTTGGTGAGTCACTCTCCCTCAAGGCGCGGTGTCGCCGGCGTGCCGGTGGCCACGCCAAGACAGTGCAACACCGAGGGCGAGTGACTCGGCAAGCCCCGGAGGGCGCGCCTTGAGCCGGGCATCTGCGGCGTTTCCGTCCTTGACAAGGGAATCACCCTTGCGCGGCGGACGGTTGCCTTGCATCTGCCCAGCTCAAGACGCGCAGAGCGGTATTACGATTCGTGCAGAGGTCCCTGGGGGCCCCATTGTCGCGAGCCGGCGCGGTTTTGTCGATCTTCTACGATCTTCTATCAGTAGCGGGTCGCCATGACGTGGATTCATGCCGATGTTGCATACCGCTCCCATGCGCCGGGGCAGGCGACCGGTCGCAACATGCTAGAATTCGCGGCATTGTTCGGTCGCCCGCGGAAGCTCTCGGGGCGGCCGCTTGTGTTTCGCGGTCTCGCCCAATCGAGCTCGCCCCGAATTTGCTTTCACCTTTGTCAGGAGCCGACTCATGTTTGCCAAGTCCATGACCATCGCGGGTTACGACCCGGAACTCAGCGAGGCGATCGACGCCGAGGTGCGCCGCCAGGAAGATCACGTCGAGCTGATCGCCTCGGAGAACTACGCCAGCCCGCGCGTCATGGAGGCCCAGGGCTCGGTGCTGACCAACAAGTACGCCGAAGGCTATCCGGGCAAGCGCTACTACGGTGGCTGCGAGTACGTCGACGTCGCCGAGCAGCTCGCCATCGATCGGGCCAAGGAGCTCTTCGGTGCCGACTATGCCAACGTCCAGCCGCATTCGGGCTCGCAGGCCAACGCCGCGGTGTTCCAGGCGCTGGTCGAGCCGGGTGACACCGTGCTGGGCATGAGCCTCGACGCCGGCGGTCACCTCACCCACGGCGCCAAGCCCAACTTCTCGGGCCGGATCTACCACGCGGTGCAGTACGGCATCGACGCCGAAGGCTACGTCGATTACGACGAGGTCGAGCGCCTGGCGAAAGAGCACAAGCCGAAGATGATCATCGCCGGCTTCTCCGCCTACTCGCGCGTGATGGACTGGGCGCGCTTTCGCGAGATCGCCGACGCGGTGGGTGCCTACCTGATGGTCGACATGGCCCACGTCTCCGGCCTGGTCGCCGCCGGCCTCTACCCGAACCCGGTGCCGCACGCCCACGTGGTCACCTCGACCACGCACAAGACCCTGCGCGGCCCGCGCGGCGGCATCATCGTGGCGAAGTCTGACCCGGATCTCGAGAAAAAATTCCAGTCGCGCATCTTCCCGGGCACGCAGGGCGGGCCGTTGATGCACGCGATCGCCGGCAAGGCGGTCGCCTTCAAGGAGGCCATGGAGCCGGACTTCAAGACCTACCAGCAGCAGGTGATCGACAATGCGCGGGTCATGGCCAAGGTATTCGTCGATCGCGGCATCGATGTGGTCTCCGGCGGCACCGACAACCACCTGTTCCTGGTCAGCTTCGTTAAGCGCGGCCTGACCGGCAAGGCGGTCGATGAGGCGCTGGGCCGGGCCCACATCACGGTCAACAAGAACGCCGTGCCCAACGACCCGCAGTCGCCGTTCGTCACCTCGGGCATCCGCGTGGGCACCGCGGCAATCACCACCCGTGGCTTCGGTACGGAGGAGAGCCGCGATCTGGCCGGCTGGATGTGCGACATCATCGACGACATTGAAAACGACGCGGTGATCGAGGCGGTGCGCGAGAAGGTCACCGCACTCTGTCGCCGCCTACCGGTCTACGAGGCCAACCGGGCCTGATCCTGGGCCTGGTCGGGGGTACGGTATGCGCTGCGCGATCTGTGGCAACGACGGCACCCGCGTGATCGACTCCCGGGCGATCGACGCGGGCGAGGGCATTCGGCGTCGTCGCGAGTGTGCTGCCTGCGGGCAACGCTTCACCACCTACGAGCGGGCCGATCGGCAGATGCCGCGGGTGGTGAAGTCCAATGGTGCGCGGCAGAACTTCGATGATCGCAAGTTGCGTGACGGCCTGATGCGCGCGCTGGAAAAGCGTCCCGTGCCGACCCGGCGGGTCGAAGAGGCGATCGAGCAGATCGAGCGCCAGCTGCGCAGCCGTGGCGAACGCGAGATTCCGGCCCGGGAGATCGGCGACATGGTCATGGCGCAACTGCGGCGGCTCGACCACGTCGCCTACATCCGCTTTGCCTCGGTGTACTTGAGCTTCGACAGTGTCGAGGCCTTCCGTGACGCGATCGAATCGCTGGCCAACGACGTCATCAGCGACCCCGATCACCAACTGCCCCTGATCGGCGATGCCAACTAAAGCCGCCGACCGGCCCGCGTCCCACGAGGATCGACCCGGCTCCCACGAGGATCGGCGATGGATGGCGCAGGCGCTGGCGCTGGCCGAGCGTGGCCTGACCACCACCTCACCTAATCCGCGCGTCGGCTGCGTGCTGGTCCGCGATGGGGCGATCGTCGGCGAGGGATTCCACGCCCGCGCCGGCGGCCCGCACGCCGAGGTGCATGCCTTGCGCCAGGCCGGTGACCGGGCAGATGGCGCGACGGCCTACGTAACGCTCGAGCCCTGCAGCCACGTCGGCCGCACGCCGGCCTGCGCGCCGCAACTGGTCGAGGCCGGCGTGGCCCGCGTGGTCACCGCCATGAGCGATCCCAATCCGCAGGTGGCCGGTCGCGGACACGCCATTCTGCGCGAGGCGGGTATCGAGGTGGTCGAGGCGATCGCCCCCGCG
Source organism: Guyparkeria halopsychrophila (assembly GCF_044582135.1). Classification (NCBI taxonomy): domain Bacteria; kingdom Pseudomonadati; phylum Pseudomonadota; class Gammaproteobacteria; order Chromatiales; family Thioalkalibacteraceae; genus Guyparkeria; species Guyparkeria halopsychrophila. The sequence continues at coordinate 53,012 of NZ_JBDODP010000010.1, forward strand.
GCGGCGCGCGCGCTCAACCCCGGGTTCGTCTCGCGCATGGAGCGTGGACGGCCTTGGGTGACGGTCAAGGTGGCCCAGTCGCTCGACGGGCGTAGCGCGCTGGCCAGCGGCGAGAGCCAGTGGATCACCGGCGAGGCGGCGCGGCGGGATGTGCAGTTCCGGCGCGCCCGCCAGTGCGCGGTGCTGAGCGGCATCGACACGGTGCTGACCGACAGCGCCCGGCTGAACGTGCGCCTGTCGGCCGAGGAACTGGGTATCGAGGACGAGGTGCGCCAGCCGGTGCGCGTGGTGCTCGACTCGGGGCTGCGGCTGCCGCCCTTTGCCGCCATCTTCGATGCATCGGGGCCGGTGTGGATCTACACCCGGGATACGACCGACGGTGTGCACCACGATGCGCTGGTCAAGCGTGAGGCGACCCTGATCGAGGCGCCGGCGGCCCCCCGGCTGGGCCTCGACCTGGAATTCATCCTGGCCGACCTGGCGCGACGGGACATCAACGAGGTGTTGGTCGAGGCGGGCGCCAAGCTGGCCGGGGCGTTTGTCGCCGCCGGTCTGTGCGACGAGCTGGTCGTCTACCAGGCGCCGGTGCTGCTTGGTCACCAGGCGCGCCCGGCGCTGGCGCTGCCCGAGCCGCTTGCACTGGCCGACGCGATGCGCTGGACGCTGGTCGACGAGACGCGCCTGGCCGACGACTTGCGCCTGACCCTGCGGCCGGTCCGTTAACGTTCGCGACCGACCACTACCTGCGGAGAGATCCATGTTCACTGGCATCATCCAGACCGTCGGCACCCTGGTCGAGCAGACCCCCACGGGGGGCGACGCGCGCCTGACCATCGAGGCCCCGGGGCTCGACCTGGCGAATACCGCCATCGGCGACAGCATTGCCGTCAACGGCGTGTGTCTCACGGTGACCGATCTCAGTGGCGATCGCTTTTCGGTCGACTGCTCGGCCGAGACCCTGCGCCTGACCACGGTCGGGCAACTGGCGTCCGGCTCTCGCGTCAATCTCGAGCCGGCGCTCACGCTGGCGACCCCGCTGGGCGGGCACCTGGTCAGCGGCCACGTCGACGGGCTGGCGATCATTGATGCCCGGCGCAGCGAGGCGCGGGCCACCGAGTTCTGGTTGCGCGTCCCGCCGGAGCTGGCGCGTTACGTCGCCAAGAAGGGTTCGGTCGCCATCGACGGGGTGAGCCTGACGGTCAACGAGGTCAGCGGGGTGCGCTGTCGCCTGACCATCATCCCGCACACACTCGACGTGACCATCATGGGCGAGTACCGGCCGGGTCGGCAGGTCAATCTGGAGGTGGATCTGATGGCCCGTTACCTCGAGCGACTGCTGCAGGCGGGCGAGGGTGCGGCCGGTAGCGGCGGACAGAGCCCCTATCAGGCATTGACCTGAGCTGACCGGGGCGGCCTGGTGGCCAGATGGCCTACAGTCGCGCCCGCGATGATACAATCCCCGATTGCCTTCGACGGCGCTGAGAGACCCTATGAGCTTTAGTTCCATTGACGAGATCCTCGACGACCTGCGTGCCGGGCGCATGGTCATCATTGTCGATGACGAGGATCGCGAGAACGAGGGCGATCTGGTGATGCTCGCCGAGCATGTGCGCCCCGAAGACATCAACTTCATGGCGCGCTACGGCCGCGGGTTGATCTGTCTGACGCTTTCGCAGCCGCGTTGCGAGCAACTGGAACTGCCGCTGATGGTCAGCCGCACCCGCGAGGCGTTCCAGACGGCATTCACCGTCTCGATCGAGGCCGCGCGCGGCGTGACCACCGGCATCTCGGCCGCGGACCGGGCCACCACCATTCGCACGGCGGTGGCCCCGGAGGCCAAGCCCCTCGATCTGGTCCAGCCGGGGCACGTCTTCCCGCTGATGGCGCGGCCGGGCGGCGTGCTGGCACGGGCCGGCCACACCGAGGCGGGCGTGGACCTCGCCCGCTTGGCCGGGGCGCGCGAGCCGGCGGCGGTGATCGTCGAGATCCTCAACGAGGACGGCTCGATGGCGCGCCGCCCGGATCTGGAGCGCTTCGCCGCCGAGCACGACATCAAGATCGGCTCGATCGAGGACCTGATCCGCTACCGCATGCGCCACGAGCGCTCGGTCGAGCACCAGTTCGCCACCGAGATCGACACGCGTCACGGCCGTTTCACCCTGCACGCCTACAAGGACTTCACCAGCGGGCAGTTGCAGTTTGCCGCGGTGCGCGGTAAGCCGGATGCCGAGACGCCCACGCCGGTACGGGTGCATGTGCATCACGCGGTCTGTGACCTGTTCGAACCGCAGGATCGCGATTGCGGCTGGCCGTTCTCCGACGTGCTGGCCCGATTGGGTGAGATGGAAACGGGCGTGGCCGTGGTGCTGCGCTCGACCCCCAACGAGGACGAGATCCTGCGCCAATTGCAGGGTTGGGGGCAGCCCTCGTCGCCGCCGGCCGGGGACGAGGTCGAAGAACTGCGAAACTACGGGGTGGGGGCCCAGATCCTCAAGGATCTGGGCGTCCGCCAGATGCGCGTGATGAGCGCGCCCAAACGCTTCCATGCCCTGGCCGGCTTCGGCCTGGAAGTGGTTGACTACATTCACGACGAGGCGGAATGACCGCCGCTCACGGGACAGACAGGCATGAATGAAGTTCAGGTGATCGAGGGCGGGCTGACGGCCCGCGCGGGACGTTACGCCATCGTGGCGACGCGCTGGAACGCGCAGGTGGTCGACCGGCTGCGTGACGGGGCGATCGACACCCTGCGTCGGCACGGTATCGATCCGGCCCAGATCACGGTGGTGATGGCGCCGGGCTCCTTCGAACTGCCGCTGGTCGCCCAGCGTGTCGCGGCGAGCGAGAAATTCGACGCCATCATCTGTCTCGGCGCGGTCATCCGTGGGGCGACGCCGCATTTCGACTACGTCGCGGGCGAGGCGGCCAAGGGCATCGCCGGCGTGGCCACCGACTTCGACATGCCGGTGATCTTCGGCGTGCTGACCACCGACACGGTCGACCAGGCAATGGAACGTGCCGGCAGCAAGGCCGGCAACAAGGGGGCGGAAGCCGCCGCCACCGCCATCGAGATGGTCAACCTTCTCGATCAGATCGACCAGATTGCCTAAGCGCCCATGATCAAGCAGTTTCCCCAAGATGAGCCCACCGGCGAGATGCCGGAGGATCCGCGCGGTGCCGAGGAAAGCCCCTCCGGCCACGGCGTGAAGTCTCCGCCGGCGCGTAAACAGCGGCGCTGGGCCCGCGAACGGGCCGTGCAGGGGCTCTACCAGCAGTTGTTGAACCCGCTTGCGGTCGACCAGCTCGAGACGCAGTTCATGGAGGATGCCTTCATGCTGCGTATCGATCTCGAGCTGTTTCGCCGCATCCTGCGTGGTGTCGAACAGCATGCCGCCGAACTCGATGCGGCCATCGAGCCCCACCTGGATCGCCCGGTGCACGAACTCGACCCGATCGAGCACGCCATTCTGCGCCTGGGTGCCTTCGAGCTGACGCACATGCTCGAGACCCCGCGCGCGATCGTGATCAACGAGGCGGTCGAGCTGGCCAAGCGTTTCGGCGCGACGGACGGGCATCGCTACATCAATGGCGTGCTCGATCGGTTGGCCGATCACACCCGCCCCACCGAACCCCGCCGCCGGGACTGACGGTCTCCGGATTTGCCGGGTCGTCCGGGAGGACACTGGTCGACATGCAGGAATTCGACCTGATCCATCGGTATTTCGACTGGGCCCCGGCGAACCCCGAGGTCGCGCTTGCCGGCGGCGACGATGCCGCGATCCTGGCCCCGCGACCGGGGCAGCAGGTGGTGGTCGCCACCGACATGCTGATCGCCGGCCGGCACTTCCCCGCATCGACCGCCCCCGATGCCATTGCCCACAAGGCGCTGGCGGTAAATCTCTCCGATCTGGCCGCGATGGGTGCCGCCCCACTGGGCTTCACCCTCTCGCTGGGCTTGCCCGAGACAAACGAATCCTGGCTGCAGCAATTTTCTAGCGGCCTGCGGGCGGCAGCGGATCGCTGGGGCTGCGATCTGGTCGGCGGGGACACCGTGCGCGCCCCGCAACTGACCCTGTCGATCACCGCCTTGGGCTCCGTGCCGGCCGGAACGGCCATTCGCCGAAGCGGGGCCCGAGCCGGTGACCGGCTGGCCGTCACCGGCACCATCGGCGATGCGGCACTGGGCTTGGTGCTGGCCCTTGAAACCGGACACGCGCCGTCCGATCTCTCCCGCTCCGATCGTGACTATCTCCTCGATCGACTCGACCGCCCGGAACCGCGGTTGTCCGTGGGCCAGGCCCTGTGTGGCGTGGCCACCGCGGGCCTGGATGTCTCCGACGGTCTGCTACAGGATCTCGGGCACATGCTCAGCGTCAGCGGGCTTTCGGCCGAAATCGATCTCGATGCCGTCCCCCTGTCGCCGGCGGCGAGACGCTGGCTCGATGCCCGGCCCACAGACATCGGCCGTGTGTTGGGTGGGGGCGATGACTACGAACTGCTGCTCGCCCTGCCGCCCGAGTTGCCACTCGACCCGGCCTGGGATCTGACGGTGATCGGTCGGCTGGACGAAGCCGGCGCGGTGGGCGAAATTCGGGAACGGGGTGGTCGGCCCTTGCCGGGTCAACGCGGCTACAACCATTTCGCGGGGGAGGGCGCATGACCGGCGGCAAGACCTCACGACGGATACGGGTGGCCGAACTCGGGCGCAGCCCGGTGATGTGGCTCGCCTTCGGTGGCGGCACGGGACTCTCGCCGCGCGCGCCCGGCACCGTGGGTACCTTGCCCGGCCTCCTGCTGGGTTGGCTGCTGATGATGCTGGCCGCTCCCTGGGGCGACGTGGCGGTGATCATCCTGCTGCTTGCCGTCACCCTGGTGCTGTCTGTCGTCGGGGTCTACCTCTGCGGCGAGGCCAGCCGACGCCTGGGCGTGCACGATCACGGTGGCATCGTCTTTGACGAGATCGTGGGCGTGCTGCTGGTGTTCGTCTCGTTGCCGGAGACGTGGTGGCAGGTGGCCCTGATCTTTCTCTGGTTCCGCGTGTTCGACGTGATCAAGCCCTGGCCGATCAGCTGGCTGGATCGGCGCGTGCACGGCGGGCTGGGTATCATGCTCGACGACCTGCTGGCGGGCGGGTATGCCCTGCTGGCCGTCTGGTTGAGCCTGTGGGGGATCGGCGCGATCGCTAGCTGAGACCGCTGGGGGCTACCGCTCGGTGAGCCGCGGCATCAGTTCGACCAGGTTGCAGGGACGCTTGCGATAGTCGAGCTGGGTTTCGATCAGGTTGTCCCAGGCATCCTTGCAGGCGCCGGTCGAGCCGGGCAGGACGAACACGTAGGTGCGATTGGCCACCCCGGCGGTCGCCCGCGACTGCAGGGTCGAGCTGCCGATGGTCTGGAACGACAGGGCGCGGAACATCTCGCCGAAGCCGTCGATGGTCTTGTCGAACAGCACCGAGACGGCCTCGGGGCTGCCATCGCGGCCGGTCAGGCCGGTGCCGCCGGTGGTGATCACCACGTCGCACTCGGGGGCGGCGATCCACTGCGAGACGGTCGCGCGGATCTGGTAGATGTCGTCGGGGCGCAACTCGCGCTCGTAAAGCCGATGACCGACGCCCTCCAGGCGCTCGACCAGCAGGTCGCCGGAGCGATCCTCGGCCAGGGTACGGCTGTCGGAGACGGTCAGGACGGCGATGTTCAGCGGCTTGAAGTGGCGTTCTTCGCTCATGGTCGGTTTCCCTCCAGGACTCATCGATTTCCCTACGGGGCTGCCGGGTAGGGTGCCGGGTCAGGCTCGGCCCCGTCGGCGCACTTTCGGCAGGCCAGCGTCGTGCCCAGCATGGCGATGCGCCCCAGGCTCTGTTCCACCCAGGGGCGGTTGATCCACGGCGGGTCGTGGCGGGTGTGCTGGTGATGGCCGCATTCCAGCCGTGCGAACCAGTGGCCCTCGGCATCGCGATGGAACGAACGAATGGCTCGTGGCGGTGCCTCGGCCGGGGTCATCAGGGGACGGGCACGCCCCAGAGGTCGTGCTCGTCCGCCTCGATGATCTCTACCTCGAGGAAATCGCCGGGTGCGACATCGGTGATCTCCGGCAGGTAGACCACCCCATCGATCTCCGGGGCGTCGGCCATGCTGCGCGCCACCGCGCCGGAGTCGTCCACGGCATCCACCAGCACCGGCATGCGTTGCCCCACCTTTTTGGCCAGCTTGGCCGCGCTGATGGCCGCCTGCTTTTCCATGAAGCGCGCCAGGCGTTCCTGCTTGACGTCTTCCGGCACCGGATCGGGCAGGTCGTTCGCGGTCGCGCCGTCCACGGGCGAGTAGGCGAAGGCGCCCACCCGGTCGAGCTGGGCCTCGTCGAGGAAATCCAGTAGCTCCTGGAACTCCGCTTCCGTCTCGCCGGGGAAACCGACGATGAAGGTCGAGCGGATCGTGATCTCCGGGCAGATCTCTCGCCACTTGGCGATCCGCTTGAGGACGTTCTCGCTGGAAGCCGGGCGTTTCATCAGCTTGAGGATGCGGTGGCTGGCGTGCTGGAAGGGGATGTCCAGATACGGGAGGATCAGCCCCTCGGCCATCAGCTCGACGGCATCATCGACGTGGGGGTAGGGGTAGACGTAGTGCAGTCGTATCCAGGCGTCCAGCGAGCCCAGGGCCGCCGCCAGTTCGCGGAAGCGAGTCTTGAGCGGCTTGCCGCCCCAGAAGTCGAGCCGGTAACGGGTGTCGATGCCGTAGGCGCTGGTGTCCTGGGAGACGACCAGCAGCTCGCGCACGCCGGCGTTGACCAGGTTCTCCGCCTCGGTCATTACCTCGCCGATCGGTCGGCTGACCAGATCGCCACGCAGGCTGGGGATAATGCAGAAGCTGCAGCGGTGGTTGCAGCCCTCGGAAATCTTGAGATAGGCGTAATGGCGCGGGGTGAGCTTGACGCCGACGGCCTCTTCCAGTGACAGGGTCTCGCCGTTGGCCTGTTCGCGGGTGGCCGGGCTCTTTGCTTGGCTGCCCGGTTCGGGCATCACGTCGACGAAGGGGTCGAACCGTGGCGGCAGGTGTTGATGGACGGCCTCCATCACTTCCCGATAGGCCTGGGGGCCGGTCACGGCGAGCACGTTCGGATGCGTCTGGCGAACCAGCTCGCCCTCGTCACGGCCCCCCAGACAACCGGTGACGATCACGCGGCCGTTCTCGTCCAGGGCCTCTCCGATGGTGTCGAGCGATTCCTGCACCGCCGAGTCGATGAACCCGCAGGTGTTGATGATCACCAGCTCGGCGCCCTCGTAGCTGTCGGACAGCGCGTAGCCCTCCGCTCGCAGCTGGGTGAGGATGCGTTCGGAGTCGACCAGCGCCTTGGGGCAGCCCAGGCTGACGAAGCCGACGCGCGGCGGGTTGTGGGTCATGAGGGGGCGGCGTCCGGTGACGTGGGGGCGTTATCGCCGGTGTATTCCTCGAGATGGCCGTCCGGATACTGGACGTGCACCTTGAGGTTGTTGCGCTCGATGAACTGCATCACCGAGTCGAACATCTGGCGGTTGGCCGTCTTGAGGCACGGCTCGATGGCCAAAACCTTCTGCCCGTTGAGCATCACCGGGTGCAGCCGTTGCGAGTAGACCAGACGGTGCTGGGCAAACGTCGCATCCCAGCTCGAGATGCGATCGATCCAGTCACTCGGGCGGAATCGGGCGCCGGCCTTGGTCACTGACTCGACGATGTAGCGTTTCGGCTGGTTGTCCATGAAGTCGTGGCTTGCTCGGCCTGCACCGAATGTGGATGGGGCGTGTTGAATGCGTCGAGCGGCTGGTCGCCTACGCGGGCCGCCTGCGGCCATCCCGGCGCTGAGTTGGTCGATGACCGGGCGTTTCCGGCCGGTCAATGCCCAGGGCGCTCGACGCTTCCTTTAGAATCGATCGGCCATTTTACTTCACTTGGCCGACAAACGCATCCGGCCGGACGAAGGAAGCAGGAGAAACACCATGGAAACGCGGCAAGGAGGTGGTCACGAGCACCGGGATGGTTCGTTGTCGATCATTCTGGTGGACACGGGCGGCACGTTCAACAAGCGCTATCGGCCCACCGACGGGGCGTTGGTCGTCGAGCCGGGCGGGATGGCCGTGGGCGCGATACTGGATTCGGCCGAGATGAACCTGGATCTCGAATGGCTCCAGCCCGTGTGCGTGGATAGCCTGGAGATGACAGATGCCGATCGCGATGCGCTCGTCGCGGCCTTGACCGGGGCGGTGAGACGACGACCGGATGCGCCGATCGTGGTGGTGCATGGCACCGACACGATGGTGCGCACGGGCGAGGTGCTGGCCGAAGCATTTCCCCGGCATTGCGTGGTGATCACGGGCGCCATGCGTCCGTACGAGATCGACCCGGTCGAATCGGCACTGAATCTCGGGCTGGCGCTGGGATTCGTTCAGGGAACACCCCGGTCGGGGGTCCACCTGGCGATGAGCGGGCTGGTGCGTCCGCTGGGAGAGTTGCAGAAGGATCGTGCAAACGGGTGCTTCCGGCCGAGCTCGTCGCGATCAGCATAAAAGAGGGCTCATCGGACTTTACCGTGAAGCGCATGCCGAATCTTGAGGACGCAGTACGCGGTATCGCGGTATCGCGATAGCCGTGGGTCATTCGTGTGATGACCTTAATGCGGTGATTCATGTCCTCGAGCACGCCGATGTTTAGGCGTTGACCCGCACTGGCGACGATCTCATGCAGGCTCATCTTGAGAAAGATCAGCGGGAAGACGTCGGCGTATTACCAAGCCCCCGCGGCTGACGGTGCGGAACACCCCCGGTTCGCCCAGCCAGTCGAAGAACGCCTGTAGGTCTCACGCCGGGTCGAGTCGTGGCGTACGCCGCGCACCGCGTCTTTCAGCTTGCGACGATCCTCGACCGTGAGGTCGCACCGGTACTGCACGCCCACCTCCTTGTCCGCCGTTTCGGCAACGCGCCTGAGGCGCTCGTCGTCGTGGAAAGGATGCTCGCCGACCTCCCAGGCCTTTTCCTTGGACTGGTGATTGAACAGCCGGGCCTTGAGCGCATGCCACCAGATGCGCGGCGACTTGCCGACCTGCTTCTCAATGCCCGCGCGCAACACGCGATCGGCGAACTGGTCGACCCGGTCGATTTCGACCCATCCGGCCATGAACGACTCGCCCAGGCCGAGATTGCCCCAGCCGAGGCTGCGGTCGATGGCCCGACTGTCGCGAATGCGCATATCCCAAGGGCGGTCGCCATTGACGCGAACATCGGCCGGAGCGAGGAGTGCTTCGAGCGTTGTTCGTTTCGTGCGGGGGAGGGATGCGTCGGTTTCTTCGATCGACACGCGTTCGTTCACGTCAAGTCTCCTGTCTTGAATGAACGCGTGACGGTGGCCAGATACGGCACCCGGCACGGAATGTCAGCCAATTTAACCTAAAGGTTGGTTGCGGTTCGTGCAACCGTTTCGGGGCCATTTGCAGAGCGTGGTGAACGGGGCGAATGTGAAGAGCCAAAAAAAACCCCGCCGAATGGCGGGGCTTTTGTAGGCGAGGTGTCTTCAGGAAGAAGACTGACGGACGATCAGCACTTGTGGGTGATGCCCGGGTTGCCTTCTGCGTCCTTGAGGACCGGCTCGTTTGGTTGGACCGGCTTGATGTGCTTCTGGTCACGCAGCCAGGACTCGACCTGGTCCCAGATCATCTCGCCGGTGTCGCCCGGGATGTTGCCCGGCTCGGCAACCGAGGCCCAGCCCGCGACCTTGTAGGTCTTGTTCGGGTCGATCGGCTCGCCACCCAGCTCCATGTCCTGGATGCGCTTGCCCTTCTCCGCGCTCGGAGCGCAGGCGTACTTCAGGCCACCGACGCGCACCATGTCGCCACCCTGCTGGTAGTAGGGGTCGGTGTTGAAGATGTTGTCGCAGACGTCCTCGAGGATGCCCTTGATCTGTTCGCCGGTGAATTCGTTGACGGTGACGTTCGGGTAGGTCAGGCCCACCTCGGTCATCAGGTCGTCGTAGGTGATCGGCTCGCCCGGGATCAGCGAGGTGCCCCAGCGAACGCCCGGGGAGAACGAGATCTGTGCGTCGTTGACGTCGATCAGCGCATCGCAGATCAGTTGGTCCCAGGTGCCGGTGAAGTTGCCGCGACGGTAGAGCAGGGCGTCGTTGGTTGCCAGGACGTCACTGGTGCGCTCGCCAGCGTTGAAGGTCTTGCCCTGGAAGGTGATTTCCTGGTTGTAGGCGTTGTCGATGTACGCCTGCATTTCCTTGTCCGGCTCGATGAAGTCGGAGAACACCGGCAGCAGGTGGTACTTGTAGTCTTGGACCTTGCCGTTGCGGACATCGAGATCCAGCACGCCGAGGTATTTGGCGTTGGAACCGGCGTTGGAGACGATGGTTTGGCCACCGCTGTTCTTGACGACGGTCGGGGTCGGGACCGCGTCGTGGGTGTGGCCGCCCATGATGGCGTCGATGCCGGTGACACGGCTGGCCATCTTGAGATCCACGTCCATGCCGTTGTGCGACAGGACCACGACCACCTCGGCGCCTTCGGCGCGGGCGGCGTTGACGGCGTCCTGCATCTTGTCGTCGCGGATGCCGAAGGTCCAGCCCTCGACCATCCAGCTCGGGTTGGCGATCGGGGTGTACGGGAAGGCCTGACCGACGACCGCTACTTGGACGCCGTTCTGCTCGCGGATGACATACGGTTTGAAGACGCGCTCGTAGAAGTCGCTGTCCAGAATGTTCTGGGCGACGAAGGCCATGTCGGTTGCGGACTCGAGGTCGGCGATGCCCTCCATCATGCGATCCTTGGTGTAGGTCGCTTCCCAGTGCGAGGTGAAGAAGTCCGGTTTGGCGATCTTCATCGCGTCGATCTGGCTCTGGGCGTCGGTCCACAGGGCCAGTGCGTTGCCCTGCCAGTTGTCGCCACCGTCCAGCAGGAAAGCGCCCGGACGCTGCTCGCGCATGTGCTTGATCAGAGTGAGCAGGTGGGCAAAGCCGCCGACCTTGCCGTACTTCTTGGCCGCCTCGGCGAAGTCGAGGCAGGTGAAGGCGTGAGCGGCCGGGGTGTTCGGCTCCAGGCCGAAGTACTTGAGGAATTGCTCGCCCACCAGGTGCGGCGGGTTGCCCTTCATCGAGCCCACGCCCAGGTTGATATTCGGCTCACGGAAGTAGACCGGCTTGAGCTGGGCGTGCATGTCGGTCATGTGCAGGATCGACACGTTGCCGAAGCGCGGCACTTCGTACATGTTGCTCGAGGCGTTGTTCGCCTTGACGGAGCGCGCAACGCGCTGGGTGCCGGTGCCGGCCTGGGCGGTCTCGAGGTTGATGCCGGCGGCCGAGGCCACGGCGAGCATCTGCAGAAATTCGCGGCGAGAAAGACTCATTGAAAACTCCCCTTTACGTTTTCAGTTTGGGTCAGCTCCCGGCCCGGCATGCAGCAGGGGACGGGATCCTTGGGATCTTTAGCGGTTCCCTGGGTGGGCCCCAAAGCCGGAAGCGTGCGTCGGGGCCAGTGCCAGGAAACTGAACCGGGACATTTAACCATACTGGCCAGCCCGACGATAGAAAAAATACTTATGCCGAACCGTGAAAACGTCGGCCTGACGGCCTTCGCCGGTCAGTCCGGGCCTCGTGGGCGTTTTCCGGGCACAAAAAAAGCAGGCCGAAGCCTGCTTTTCGATTCCAGCAAAAACCCGTTGGGTTACTTGCGGATGGCCGGACCGTTGAGTTCCAGTCCGTTGTCGTTGAAGGACATGAAGTACTCAAGGTTGCGCGCGTACTCGGAGTACTGCGCCGGCGGTACGGTGCCGGTGTCACGGATGCAGCCGTAGATCCGCTTGTGCATGGTGTACATCTTGCCCTTGCTGTAGCGGAAGATCGGGAAGTGGGTGGTGTTGCCCAAGTTCATGTGCAGGTGCTCGGCCCGAACGTACTTGCCGCCATGGTACTGGTGGCAGTCGGCACAGGAGTTGTCCAGTCGACCAGTGCGACGGAACCAGGCTTCCTTGCCCTCGTTGTAGGCGGCCTTGGCGCCTTCGCTGTCAGCCTCGACCATGTTGGTCATGCCGTTGGACTCGCTTGCAAGGTAGGCGAGTACGTTGGCCAGCTTCTTGTAGTTGTTCTTCGGATCCCAGACCTTGTCCGCCTCTTCGCCGGCGTTCTTCTGGCAGTTGATGATGTCCAGACCGAGGCTGTGGACTTCACCGTCCTCTTTGTTGTAGTGCGGGTACCTGGCGCGCAGGCCCTTGGCTTCGCCCAGGCAGGAGGACAGCGGCTTGCCGTTCGGCAGGCGGTATTCGTTCCAGAGCTCTTCACCGGCCGCGATGTACTGGTCGGTCTCCGGGAAGATCATCATGCCTTCCCACTGCGAGCGGGCGTCTTCATCGATCGCGTAGACGCCCATGTTGTAGTCCTCGAACGGGACGTCCGGGTAGCGGTCCTCGTAGAATTCGACCATCAGGGCGCGGAACTCTTCCGGATCGGACGGGTTGGCCGGCTCGGCCATTGCGCCGCCGGTGGCCAGAACGCTGGCGGCGATCATGCTTGAAAACAGGCGTTTCATTATGAATATCTCCTCGTGATTCGGGTCTAGCTTTTTTTCTGATTCCTGAGACCTGTGCTTATAGGGTGTAGAGGAAATCGACGACCTGGCTGATTTCCTCGTCGGTCAGGAATTCGTTTGCACCCATCGGCGGCATGATGGTCTGTTCGCCGAACTTGTCGCGCGGATCATGGATCACGGCCACGAGATCTTCGCGGTCCGGGTAGCGGGCTTCCATGGCGATCAGGGCCGGGCCGATGTTGCCGGCCAGGTTGCCGCCCTTGATCTGGTGGCACGCCAGGCAGTTGCCAGAGCCACGGTCAAAGGCGATTTCCTTGCCCTTCTTGGCGGACTCGGACAGGCCGGAGTCGGTCGCCATGGCGGCGCTGGAGAAACCCATACCGGCTGCAAGCAGTGCGGCGGCGCCTGCCGTGGTGATCACGGATGTGAACTTCTTCATTGTTATCCTCCTCTGCGGTCGCTGTGTCAGCGCCGAGATTCCTTGGTGAGTTGTCTCATTCATCGAATCGACGTCTACCACTTTAGTGGCCTAAACACTCGAGACAATAAAAAATAATTTATGGCGACATGATGGATTGATTATTAGCATTTGTTGAAATTCCATCGTCCCGCCGCCCCCGTCATGAGGGGGTTTGCGTAATCATTAATATCACATCCCGACGGTTTTTTCCGAGTTTGCTCTCTTAAAAGGGGCGCCGGGCAATGTGCCGTCTGCCCGGCCCGTGATGGCAGGCTCGGTGCCGTGCTCTTTCTGCAAAAACCCGACTGTTTTACTCATCTGTTTGGCCGGCGCGCCGCTCGATCTCCTGCAGGGTCGATTCGATGCGCGCCTGGGCGCGCGGGTTGTTGGCGGTGTAGGTGTAGGCCGTCTCCAGTTCCTGGTGGGCGGCCACCAGGTTGTCCTTGAGCAGGAAATAGCGGCCGAGTTGTTCGTGATGTTCGAGCGGGCGATTGGCGGCGCTGGCCGCACGGGAGAGTGTCAGCGCGGCCTCGGCGTCCCTGGGGCGGTTTTCGACAGCCTGCCGCGCGGTCCGGTAGGCCGTTTTGGTATCGCCGCGATCGAGCATCCAGTCGACTTCGACGCGGAGCAGGGTGGTGTCGCCGGGATAGAGCGAGATCAGATCCGCGAGGACACGGTCGGCCTCTCGCGTTTGTCCGGTGTCGTTCAGCGCCCGTGCCAGTGGCAGGGCGTACCAGCGGTTGCCCGGTTGTCCGCGGTAGAGCGGGCGCAGCTTCTCGACGGCCTGCTCGTGTTTGCCCTCGCGCCGGGCGGCAATGGCCTGGCGATAGATTTCGCCTCGCCCGTCCAGGGAGAGCCCGCTACGGCCGCTGAGTGCCGCCAGCCGCGCACGGGCGAGCTGAAATGATTCGCTGTCGGTGGCGCCAAAGCGGTCATTGTTGAGCCCGGCAAGCCGGTCTCGGATCGCGCTGATGCGCTCGCTGTTCATCGGGTGGGTGCGCAGGAATTCGAACTGTCGCCCGGGAGCGGCGCCGGCCCGTCGCTGTAGCGTCTCGAAGAAGCTGGCCATGCCGCGCGGATCGATATCGGCCCGGCGCAGGGTGTCGATGGCAATTCGGTCGGCTTCGCGCTCATGCATGCGGGTGTAGTTGATTGCATTCTGCGCCGCCCCGGCGATGCCTGCCGTCGCGACGGCGGCGCCGAGTTGGGGGTCGATGGCGCCCAGCAGGATACCGGCGATAAAACCGGCGACGGCGGTCATGCTGTTGCCGGTCTGGGCGGCGACCATCTGGGCGATGTGCCGCTGGGTGGCGTGCGCGATTTCGTGGGCGACCACGCCGGCCAGTTCGCTTTCGTTCTCCGCGGCGAGCATCAAGCCGGAGAATATGGCGATGTATCCCCCCGGCACGGTAAAGGCGTTGATCGTCGGGTTGTCGATGATGACCAGCTGGGGGGCGAAGTGCGTGCCTGAGGCGGAGGACATCAGGCGGATGCCGAGGTCGTTAAGGTAGGAATCGAGTAGGGGGTCCTCGATCACGGCCCCGCGGGCGCGCAACTTCGCGAAAACCTCCGCGCCGATCTGGCGTTCTTCGGCGGGCGAGAGCACGGTGTCGACCGGGTTGCCCAGTTCCGGTAGCTGGGCGTTGGCGCGACCGGGCAGGCTGGTGAGCAGTAAGGCGATCAACAGCAGGTTGAAGAGGTGTCGAGTCATGGGTTTCGTGTGGTGCTTCCCGTGGTTGATGCTTTTTCGTTTGCGCTTGGATCGAATGCCCTGGTGCGGGTTTCCGAGCGGGAGGAAGGCTCTCTGCCCGGCGTGAATGCGGCGGGGCCCGCGCGGGGTCAATGTGCTGGTTTTCCGTGTCATGTTAACGGGCCGTTCCGCCTTCTTGCGCGGTAACGCCGCCGAGGAGCCCCTGGGCGGCCGTGCTCCGACTGGCATTTCAATCAGCTCATGGGGTTGTTGATGGACGCGGTGCGACATAGGCCGCTAAACTGCCGCGCATTCCTACGTGAACCGGTCTGGAGACGATTATGGCAGCCTACGAAAGTATCAGTGCCGATGAGTTGAATGCGCGCCTTGGCGAGGTCGCCCTGTTCGACGTGCGCGGCCCGGCCGAAACGGGGCGCGGCGTGATCGAGGGGGCTGCCCTGGTGCCGCTGCATCTGGTGCCGATGAACGTGGATCGTTTCCGTGGCGATCGAGACGTGGTCATCTACTGCCACAGCGGTGCCCGCTCGGCGCAGGCCTGCCAGTTCCTGGCGGGCCAGGGTGTCGACCGACTCTTCAATCTTGAAGGGGGAGTGATGTATTGGGCGGGTTCGGGCCTGCCGCTGGTGGCGCCGGAGCAGTAGGCATTGTCTTGTTTGCTTGAGCGCATTGGTTGCCCGGGCCCGTTTTATGATTGCCGCCGGAGGGAGTGTCGATGAGTGAACAGGCGCCGATCGAGGTGGACGCCCGGGGGCTGTCGTGCCCCATGCCGTTGCTCAAGGCGCGCAAGGCGCTGGCGACGGCAGCGACCGGGCAGCGGATCGTGGTGCGGGCCACGGATCGCGGTGCGGAGAGTGATTTTCGTGCCTACTGCGAGCGCGCTGGCCACGAGTTGGTGGGGCTCGAGTGGCAGGGAGACGAGTTGCGAGTCGAGTTGATCCGCGGCGAGTAGTTCCGTCGGAATGGTTCGGCGGTTTTCGAGGGGGGCCAAGGATGGGGATGCATGGTCGTTGTGTTGTGAGCGGGCGTCGGTGCGGTTAGTGATGGCGCTGGTCGGGGCTAGGCGTTCGCGGGGGTTCTGACGTATTGTCGGGCTCGTCAATGACAACAACTAACGACATAACGAATTTGACACAAGGGAGTGATAAGCCATGGGGAATGCCCACCCGATTCGCCTGCTGCTGGCAGGCGCCTTCATGTTTGGCCTGCTGTTCTCCGGACTGGTCCGGGCCGAATTTCAACCATTCATCGAGGGAACCGCGCTGCCGGGGGATGTCGAGGCATCTGCGGAGACGGCGCGCGAGAAGCTGGCCGCTGAGGGTTTCGAGTTGGTGGGTGATTACGCGCCCACCGACGGCGTGCATATCCTGGTCGTGACCAACGATGTCTTGCTCGACACGGCGGCGCGTAGTCCGCGAGGGGGCTACGGCGCGGTCCTGAGCGTAGCGCTCGAGCAAACCGACAGCGGCACGCGCGTCTCCTACCAGCATCCGCAGTATGTGGCGCACGGCTACCGTCTGGAATCGGACAACGAGCCCGTCTTTCAGGCGATGGCGGGGGCACTGGGGGCCACCGGCTATTTCGGCGCCGAACCCATCTCCAGTACCAACTTGCGCACCTACCAGTACGCGTTTGGGCTCGAGACCTTCGAAGACCCAATCGATCTCGGCGGGTTTGACTCCTTTGATGCCGCCGATCGGCAGATCGCCAGTCGTGCCGATAACGGCGAACTAGGCACGGAGCTGGTCTACCGTGTGCGCATTCCGGGGCGCGACCAGGTGGTCTACGGCGTGGGCATGCACACCGACGATCCGAATGCGAACGGGGCGGCGCTGGTGCAGGCGGTCGATCATGATGCGCCTCGCGGTTATGCGTTCCTGCCCTACCCGGTGCTGCTGGATGGCACCGGCGCGGAAACGCTCAGTCTGCGTTTTCGCATGGCGTTGTTCTTCCCCGATCTGCCCATGATGGGCGGTGATGCCTCGTTCTTTAAGCTGCGCAAGGCGCCCGATGCCGTCAACCAGCTGATGCTTGGGGTCGTCGATGGCGAGATCGAGCAGGAAGAGCGGAGCGCGGGCGGTGGCTTCGGCTCCTTCTGATCCTTGCCGGCGATCGGCGGATGCCGCTCGCCGTGGGTGCCTGCATTGCCCCCAAAGTGGTGAAATCTGTCCAATAACACGTTATATTGGCAGGTCTACGATTGAGACCGCCGGGCCCTAACGGGCGCATCCGCGGTTGATGGCAGCCTGCTCGGCCGGCGATGATCTCGCCGCCCGGGCGGGCTGCCGTCGTCATGGGTTGCGTTGATCGCGTTGTACTCTTTGCTTTCGAGCAAACTCAATGAGAAGTGGATGACCATCCGGGGCACGCCCCGGATGCGGGGACGGTTGCCCCGAAATTCGGACGTTTGCTCCGGTGGTTCGTCCGCCGTCGAGTCGATCGTCAAGTCATTAAGTCAGTGAAACGCGCATGTTTCGAGGTGAGTACTCTCGTGGAATTGTCCGGCGGTGAAATCCTGGTCGAGTGCCTCAAGGCGGAAGGGGTCGATACGGTCTTCGGCTACCCCGGTGGGGCGGTCCTTCACATTTACGATGCCCTGTTCCAGCAGAAACAGGTGCAGCACGTGCTCGTGCGCCACGAGCAGGGCGCGGTCCACATGGCCGACGGCTTTGCTCGGGCCACCGGCAAGCCCGGCGTCGTGCTGGTGACTTCCGGCCCGGGGGCCACCAACGCGGTCACCGGTATCGCCACCGCGCACATGGATTCGATCCCGCTGGTGGTGTTCACCGGCCAGGTGCATAGCGCACTGATCGGCAACGACGCCTTCCAGGAGGTCGACAACGTCGGCATCACCCGTCCCTGCGTGAAGCACAACTTCATGGTCAAGGACGTGCGTGACATGGCCGAGACCATCAAGAAGGCCTTCTACGTGGCGACCACCGGTCGCCCGGGCCCGGTCGTGGTCGACATCCCCAAGGATGTCACCGACCCGAAGGTCAAGGTGCCGTTCGAGTACCCGGAAAAGGTCGCGATGCGCTCCTACCAGCCCACCGAGAAGGGGCATTCCGGGCAGATCCGCAAGGCGGTCGACCTGATCGTCAACGCCGAGCGCCCGATGATCTACACCGGCGGCGGCGTCATTCTCGGCCGTGCGGCCGATGAGCTGACTCACTTCACGCGGAAGCTCGGCTACCCGATCACGCAGACGCTGATGGGCCTGGGTGCCTACCCGGCGAGCGACAAGCAGCATCTGGGCATGCTCGGCATGCACGGCACCTACGAGGCGAACATGGGTATGCATCATTGCGATGTCCTGATCGCCATCGGCGCGCGTTTCGATGACCGCGTCACGGGTGATCTGTCCAAGTTCTGCCCGTACGCCAAGATCGTCCACGTCGACATCGACCCGTCCTCGATCTCGAAGAACGTGATCGTCGACGTGCCGATCGTCGGCGCGGTCAAGTCGGTACTCACCGAGATGATCGAGCTGATCAACCAGGCCGGCGGAGCGAAGAAAACCAAGGAGCTCGAGACCTGGTGGGACCAGATCGAGCAGTGGCGCGGCATGAAATGCCTCGACTACAAGTGGTCCGACGACATCATCAAGCCGCAGTACGTCGTCCAGAAGCTGTGGGAGGTCACCGGCGGTGATGCCTTCGTCACCTCCGACGTCGGCCAGCACCAGATGTGGGCCGCGCAGTACTACGGCTTCAACAAGCCGCACCGCTGGATCAACTCCGGCGGGCTGGGCACGATGGGCTTCGGCCTGCCGGCAGCGCTGGGCGCCAAGTGGGCCTTCCCCGACGAGGAGGTTGCCTGCGTGACCGGCGAGGGCAGCATCCAGATGTGCAGTCAGGAGCTGTCCACTGCGCTGCAGTACCAGCTGCCGATCAAGATCGTCAGCCTCAACAACGGCTACCTCGGCATGGTCCGTCAGTGGCAGGAGTTCTTCTACTCCGGTCGCTACGCCATGAGCTACATGGAATCCCTGCCGGATTTCGTCAAGCTGGCCGAGTCCTACGGGCACGTCGGCATGCGCATCGAGAAGCCCTCCGACGTCGAGGGCGCACTACGGGAGGCGTTCGCCATGAAGGACCGCCTGGTCTTCATGGACTTCCAGACCGATCCGGAAGAGAACGTCTACCCGATGGTTCCCGCCGGTGCGGGCCTCAACGAAATGATCCTGCTGTGAGGGCGGCCTGACATGCGACATATCATCTCGATCCTGATGGAAAACGAGGCCGGCGCTCTCTCGCGGGTGGCCGGTCTGTTCTCGGCACGTGGCTACAACATCGAATCACTCTGCGTGGCGCCGACCCACGACGAATCCCTGTCGCGCCTGACGCTGGTCACCAGCGGCGACGAGCAGGTGATCGAACAGATCGTCAAGCAGCTCAACAAGCTGATCGACGTGGTCAAGGTCCAGGACATGGCCGACACCGCGCACATCGAGCGCGAGTTGATGCTGGTCAAGCTGCAGGCCTTCGATGGCGTGCGCGAGGAGGTCTACCGGCTGGCCGACATCTTCCGTGGCCAGATCATCGACGTGACCGAGTCCAGCTACACCGTCCAGCTGGTCGGCCCGGGCAGCAAGCTCGATGCCTTCATCGATGCGCTCGGCTCGACCCCGGTGGTCGAGATCGTGCGCTCGGGTGCGCTGGGCATCTCGCGCGGGCCGCGCGGGATGCTGGTGCCCGAGGTCTGATCCTCGCCGATTTTCCGTTTACCTATTCCAAATACCACTCGACTGGAGACACATCACATGCAGGTTTATTACGACAAGGATTGCGACATCTCCCTGATCCAGGGCAAGAAGGTCGCCATCATCGGTTACGGCTCGCAGGGCCACGCCCACGCGCTCAACCTCAAGGAATCCGGTGTCGAGGTCGTAATCGGCCTGCGTGCCGGTTCCGGCTCGCAGAAGAAGGCCGAGGGCGAGGGCCTGACGGTCAAGACCATCGAGGAGGCCTCCGCCTGGGCCGATGTGGTCATGATGCTGGCCCCGGACGAAAATCACGCCGAGATCTACGCCAACCAGGTCGAGCCGAACCTGCGTGAAGGCGCGACGCTGGCCTTCGCCCACGGCTTTTCCGTGCTGTACAACCAGGTCACCCCGCGCAAGGACCTCGACGTGATCATGATCGCGCCGAAGGCCCCGGGTCACACCGTGCGTTCCGAGTTCGCCCGTGGCGGCGGCATCCCGGACCTGATCGCCATCCACCAGGATGCCTCCGGCAAGGCCAAGGACATCGCGCTGTCCTACGCCTCCGGCGTTGGTGGCGGTCGTACCGGCATCATCGAGACCACCTTCAAGGACGAGACCGAGACCGACCTGTTCGGCGAGCAGGCCGTGCTCTGCGGCGGTACCGTCGAGCTGGTCCGTGCCGGCTTCGAGACCCTGACCGAGGCGGGCTACCCGGCCGAGATGGCCTATTTCGAGTGCCTGCACGAGCTCAAGCTGATCGTCGACCTCATGTACGAGGGCGGCATCGCCAACATGAACTACTCGATCTCGAACAACGCCGAGTTCGGCGAGTACGTCACCGGCCCGAAGGTGATCAACGACGAATCCCGCCAGGCGATGCGCGAGGCGCTGGCCAACATCCAGAACGGCGAATACGCGAAACGCTTTATCAACGAGGGGGCACTGAACTACCCTTCAATGACGGCACGTCGTCGCCAGGATGCCGAGCACCCGATCGAGCAGGTCGGTGAGCGCCTGCGCGGCATGATGCCGTGGATCAGCGCCAACAAGATCGTCGACAAGTCCCGCAACTGATTGCGGGGCGATCGGACGAGACAATCCCGGGAGGGGCAGAACATGGATCACGAGACGCAGACCGAGCAGCAACCGGCCGACCGGCAGGAAGAGCGTCGGCGGCGCAAGGCGATCTACCTTCTGCCCAACCTGTTCACGACCGGCGCCCTGTTCGCCGGTTTTTTCGCGATTGTAATGGCCGTTCAGGACAACTTCGTCCCGGCGGCCATCGCCGTTTTTATCGCCATGCTGCTCGACGGCCTGGACGGGCGCGTGGCGCGGATGACCGGCACCGAGTCGGAGTTCGGTATCCAGTACGACTCGCTCTCCGACGTGGTCTCCTTCGGCATTGCCCCGGCCCTGATCATCTACCTCTGGAGCCTGCAGGGGATGGGCGATCGCTGGGGCATGCTCGGCGCGTTCGTCTTCGCCGCGGCGGCGGCGATTCGTCTGGCGCGTTTCAACGTGCAGGTGGAGACGGTCGACAAGGGCTACTTCGTGGGGCTGGCGTCGCCGGCGGCCGCGGCGGTGTTGATGGGTATGGTGTGGTTCTTCGAGTCCCACGACATCCCGTTCCAGGTGCAGCAGGGCTGGGTCTGGGTGATCACTATCACCACCGGCCTGTTGATGGTGTCGAGCTTCCCGTACTTCAGTGGCAAGCGGCTCTCACCGCGTCTGCGGTTATCGTTTCTCAGCCTGCCGATCGCGATCATCGTGTTCGTGCTGGCCCTGTGGGATTTCGCCCTGACGCTCTGGGTGCTGGCGAGTGCCTATGCGCTTTCGGCACCGTTGTGGACGCTCTCGCGCGGATTGCGGCGGCGCCTGAAACGCTCGATGTCTTGAATCAGAACGCCTCGGTCGTTAACTTGGCAAGATGAGCAGTCGTTTTCGCGCAGCCCGTTGTTCCCCCCCGACCACCGTCCCGGTGGTCGGGCTGCGCGTCGTCTGCTCGTCGCTGCTGCTGCGACTGCCCCGCTGGGGCGATTGAGATGATGCCTGGCGAGGCGACCCACGCGACCACCGACCAGATACCGACTAGATAAAGAACGTCCGACGGGAGAACCCGGCGGCGACACCTGAGGTTTTTGCCATGAGCAGCAGTGACTCCTTGATCATCTTCGACACCACGCTTCGCGACGGTGAGCAGAGCCCGGGCGCGTCGATGACGCGTGACGAGAAGCTGCGCATCGCCCGTCAGCTCGAGCGACTGGGCGTGGACGTGATCGAGGCCGGCTTTGCCGCGGCGAGCGAGGGCGATTTCAACGCCATTCGCACCATCGCCGAACACGTCGAACACTCCACCATCTGCTCGCTGGCACGTGCCGGCGAGAAAGATGTCCGTCGCGCTGGCGAGGCGGTGTCCCCGGCACCGCGGCGGCGTATCCACACCTTTATCGCCACCAGCCCGATCCACATGGAGAAAAAGCTCCGCATGACGCCGGACGAGGTGGTCGGGCATGCGGTAAAGGCGATCAAGATCGCGCGCGAGTACACCGATGACGTCGAGTTCTCGGCCGAGGACGCGGTGCGCTCGGAGATGGACTTCCTGGTGCGTGTGTTCGAGGCGGCGATCGAGGCCGGCGCGACCACGCTCAACGTGCCGGACACGGTCGGTTACGCCACGCCGGACCAGTGGGCCGAGCAGATGGCGACCCTGATCGAGCGGGTCAACGGCTCGGAGCAGGTGGTCTGGTCGACGCACTGCCACAATGACCTCGGGCTGGCCGTCGCCAACTCACTGGCCGCGGTGCGCTCGGGATTCCGCCAGGTCGAATGCACCATCAATGGTCTGGGCGAGCGGGCCGGTAATGCCGCGCTCGAGGAAGTGGTCATGGCCACCCGCACCCGACCGGATATTTACGGCGTGTCGACCCGCATCGATGCCACCCAGATCGTGCCGACCTCCAAGCTGGTCTCCACGATCACCGGTTACCCGGTGCAGCCGAACAAGGCGATCGTCGGGGCGAACGCCTTCGCCCACGAGTCCGGCATCCACCAGGACGGCGTGCTCAAGCACCGCGAGACCTACGAGATCATGCGGGCCGAGGACGTCGGTTGGTCGACCAATCGCCTGTCGCTGGGCAAGCTTTCCGGGCGCAATGCCTTCAAGAGCCGCCTGAAGGATCTGGGTGTCGAACTGGAAAGCGAGGAGGCACTCAACGATGCCTTCCGTCGCTTCAAGGAACTGGCCGACAAGAAACGCGAGATCTTCGACGAGGACATCCAGGCGTTGGTCTCGGAGGTCTATGACGAGCAGGAAGAGGCCTTCCGCCTGGTTGCGCTGCACGTCTGCTCGGAGACCGGCGAGACGCCGGAGGCGACCATCACCGCCTCGATCCGCGGCGAGGAAATGACCGCCACGGCCACCGGGGCCGGCCCGGTCGACGCCGCGCTGGCCGCGATCGAGAAGATCGTCGCCTCGGGCGCCAACCTGCAGCTCTACTCGGTGAACAACATCACCAGCGGCACCGACGCGCAGGGCGAGGTCAATGTGCGCCTGGAACGTGCCGGGCGGATCGTCACCGGTCAGGGGGCGGACACGGATATCGTGATCGCCTCGGCGAAGGCCTACCTCAATGCCATCG
Organism: Guyparkeria halopsychrophila; assembly: GCF_044582135.1. Taxonomy (NCBI): domain Bacteria; kingdom Pseudomonadati; phylum Pseudomonadota; class Gammaproteobacteria; order Chromatiales; family Thioalkalibacteraceae; genus Guyparkeria; species Guyparkeria halopsychrophila. The sequence continues at coordinate 76,066 of NZ_JBDODP010000010.1, forward strand.
AGCGCCTCGAGCATCCGCCCAAGCGTGCGCACCCGCAGATGGGTGACGTGTGACTCGGGGACTCGTCTAGGCATGGCCTTGCGTGTGGATCGAGAGGCCGCCCTGGGGTGGCTCGGCATCGAGGGGTTCCGCCCCAGTGGACGCGTGCGCCCGGCCCAGGCCCAACAGCGATTGCCCGTCGAGAGCGATGCCCCGACAGCTGATGAGCCCGTCACGGCACGGGACGAGTCACGGCCCGAGCTGATCGAAACTCCGGTGGATACGTCGGCGGATGTCCCGACCCCGGCGGTTGCCGGGGCGGATGATGAGCCACACCCGCAAGTGCCCGTGCCCGCGGCCGAGGCCGAGGCCGAGGCCGCCACGGCACCAGACGAGCCGGCCGATCAGGTGTTGCCGGATGGAGTGCGTCTCGCCGCCGATTCCCCCCACCGGAGACTCGCCGAGGCGATTGCCCAGGTTGCCGGTCTGGCCTGCGAAACGGGCGAGGGCGGCGATATCGTGACCGTACGGGGTGAAACCTGGGAGCTGGCGGCACTCGCCGACGACGGACCGGCCAAGCGTCGGCTGTGGCGGGCCCTGGTGACCCGCGGCCGGCGGGTGCGCGGGTGAGGGCCGAGTCCGACGTCATGCCGGCGTGGGACTGGGCCGCGCTGGCGGGCGAGGACCTGCCGGAGATCGTCGCGATCGAAGAGGCGGCCCATCCGTACCCCTGGAGCGAGGCGATCTTCGAGGATTGCCTGCGGGCCGGTTATCGTCTCGACGGGGCCTTCTCGCGCGGGCAGTTGATCGGCTACTCGGTAATCATGACCGTGCTCGACGAGTGGCACCTGCTCAATCTGTGCGTCGATCCGGCATTGCAGCGGCGCGGGGTGGGGCGGTTCCTGCTCGAGCGATTGCTCGAGTCGGCGGATGCCGGCGAGGCCGGTTGCGTGATCCTTGAGGTGCGGGCCGGCAACGCCGCGGCCATCGCCCTCTACGAGTCGGCGGGCTTTACGGATATCGGCCACCGAAAGGCGTATTATCCGGCCCCCCAGGGGCGGGAGGATGCGCGCGTGATGCGCTTCCTCCTGTAGGACCCAATCATTGTTCCATCGGCCCCTCGTGACGACGGGCCCTGTCATTGCAGACCCGAGAGTCCATGAGCACTACCCCCGAAAACGATTACTCCAGCCGGCGCACCTTCGCGATCATCTCGCACCCGGACGCGGGCAAGACCACCATGACCGAAAAGCTGCTGCTGTTCGGCGGTGCGATCCAGCTCGCTGGCACGGTCAAGGGGCGCAAGTCGGGTCGGCATGCCACCTCCGACTGGATGGCGATGGAGAAGGAGCGCGGCATCTCGGTGACCAGTTCGGTGATGCAGTTCCCCTACCGCGAGCGCATCATCAACCTGCTCGACACCCCCGGCCACGAGGACTTCTCCGAGGACACCTACCGCGTGTTGACCGCCGTTGACTCGGCGCTGATGGTCATCGATGCGGCCAAGGGCGTCGAGGCACGCACCATCAAGCTGATGGAGGTCTGTCGCCTGCGCACCACGCCGATCATGACCTTCGTCAACAAGCTCGACCGCGAGGGCCGTGACCCCCTCGAGCTGCTCGACGAGGTCGAGACCGTGCTCAACATCCGCTGCGCGCCGGTGACCTGGCCGATCGGTAGCGGCAAGCGTTTTCGCGGCATCTATCACATTGCCCAGGACACCACCTATCTCTTCGGCGCGGCCGATGGCACCCGCGATCAGGCCGTCGAGGCGATCAAGGGGCTCGACAATCCCACGCTTGACGAGCGTCTGGGCACCCAGGCCGACGAGTTGCGCGAGGAGATGGAGCTGGTGCAGGGAGCGGCCGACGAGTTCGATCTCGACGCCTATCTCAAGGGGGAACAGACGCCGGTGTACTTCGGTTCGGCGATGAACAACTTCGGCGTGCAGTCCTTGCTCGACGACTTCGTCGAGGTGGCCCCGTCGCCGCAGCCGCGCGAGGCGACCGGTCGCACGGTCGAGCCCTCGGAGAACAAGTTCACCGGATTCGTCTTCAAGATCCAGGCGAACATGGACCCGCAGCACCGCGACCGAATTGCCTTCCTGCGCATCTGCTCGGGCGAGTTTCGTCGTGGCATGAAGTCCCACCACGTGCGCCTGGGGCGCGACGTGAAGATCCCCGACGCCCTGACCTTCATGTCCTCCGACCGCGTGCGACTGGAAACGGCCCAGGCCGGCGACATCATCGGCATCCACAACCACGGCACGGTCCGGATTGGTGACACCTTCACCGAAGGCGAGAAGCTCGCCTTCACCGGCATCCCCAACTTCGCCCCGGAACTGTTCCGCCGGGCGCAGCTCAAGGACCCGCTCAAGTCCAAGCAGTTGCTCAAGGGCCTGTCACAGTTGTGCGAGGAAGGGGCGACCCAGCTCTACCGGCCGCTGACCAACAACGACCTGATCCTGGGTGCCGTGGGCGTACTGCAGTTCGACGTGGTGGCTCAGCGCCTCAAGGACGAGTACAACGTCGACTGCCGCTTCGAGGCGGTCAACGTCAATACCGCCCGCTGGGTGGAATGCGACGATCCCAAGCGCTTCGAGGAATTCAAGAACAAGAACCAGGCGAATCTTGCGGTCGACCACGCCGGCGAGCTGGTCTACATCGCGCCCACCCGGGTCAATCTGCAGATGACCCAGGAGCGCTGGCCCGAGGTGCGCTTTCTGGCCACCCGCGAGCACGGCGACTACCGCACCGAGTAAGCCGCGAAGCCCCTGGCTTGAAGAGCCGCCGGGCAGCCACGGGCCCGTGGTGGATCAGTGGTCTTGCGGATTGCCGTCGGGCTTGACGCCGAGCGTGTGGTCGACCAGCTGGTCGAAGTGTTCCGGGTTGATGTACTGGAACAGTTCATCGCCGTCGGGTTCGACGGTGATGGCCAGCCCCTTCTCCGGGTAGAGCCACAACATGGCCGGTGGCTCGTCCTCGTCACGTTCGCCGCGGGGCAGCGGGCGCTTGTCCGTCGGCTCGCCGAAGCGCCGGGTTATCAGTCCTTCCTCGTAATCCGCACTGGGCGCGTAGCTGATCGAGCGGATCGGTTTGTCCTGTGCTTCGACCAGCGCCTCCTCCGACATGGACAACTTGCGTGCCCCGCTCGGTGTCGGGTCGGCGATGCGCGAGTCCCCCGCCCAGCGCTCCAGCGTTTCCGGATCGACCTCGGCCACCAGGATCACCTTCGCGGTCAGCGGGCCGACGTTCATGCGGCCGAAGAACGCCTCCATCGACAACGGCTCGCCGGGTTGGGCGAATATCGCCAGATCGGCCTTCTGGTTATAACGCCGCTTGAAATCGAGCAGGGTCGACTCCCCCAGCGTCACGCCGAATACCGATACCTGTCCTTGCCCATTGACCTCGACCTCCCATGGCAGGAACGGATGCTCGGGTGGAGTGGGTTGGCAGCCGGCCAACAACGCGGCCAACAGGGCCGCGCCCAGGGCGAGGGATCGAGGGGCGGAAACGAAGCGGGGCATGGGCATTCCAGAAAACTCAAGGGATGGAGGCGATCGGTGGACAAACGACAGACAGTCGCGACACGAGCCCGGATTTAATCAGCCCGGCGCGGCGCGGGCAAGTCGGCGGTCGCGGCAGGCATGGTGTCTGTATTGCGTCGATCGAGCACATGGGGGTATGTTGCCTGCATCCGGTTTGTCAGATAAGGAGGGATGCGCATGCCGATCGCAGGGAGTTCGAATGGAGTCGTTGGACGAGAGCGACGGTTCGCGGTGCTGGCGGGCGTCCTGGCGCTCGGGGTGGCTTTGCTGCTCGCCGGACCGGCCGTCGCGGAGGATTTCCCGCTGCGCGACAAGTATGCCTCGGTGGGCGTGGCGCCGGTGGAAACCGAGGAACTGGCGGCCTCGCTGGATGCCATGGCCGTGGTCGATGCGCGCTCGCCCTACGAGTACGCAACCCTGCATATCCGGGATGCCGTCTCGATCCCGCTTGCCGCGCGTGATTTCGATGAATCCGTGCGGACCCTGGCCGAGAAATCGGGCCAGCCCCTGGTGTTCTATTGCAATGGCGTGACCTGCGCGGTCTCCTACAAGGCGGCGCTCAAGGCCAAGGAGGCCGGAGTGGCGGAGGTGCGCGTCTATGACGCCGGTGTATTCGCCTGGGCCCAGACCCACCCGGAGCACACGGTCCTGCTGGGCGAGCCGTTGCAACGTGCCGACCGGCTGATCGCCGACGAGGCCTTCAAGAGTCGCGTCCTGGATGAGGACGCCTTCTATGCGCGCATCCAGTCGAGCACCGACCCCGTGATCGTCGACATCCGCAGCAAGGATCAACGCCAGGGGGTGTCCTTGTTCCAGATGCAGGACCGTCACGTCCCCCTGACCATCGACAACCAGGAACTCGGCGGGCTGGTGCAGGCGGCGATAACGGAAAAGCGGCCGATGTTTTTCGTCGATGCTACCGGTAAGCAGGTGCGCTGGCTGCAGTACTACCTCGAGGAGCAGGGCGCCACGCAGTACTGGTTCCTCGAGGGTGGCGCCAGCCAGATATTCGAAAGCATGGGGCTTCAATAACGACCCCGGCAGTCAGTCACCCCGCGGATCGTGTGGCCCGGTCAGAGCGCCCCGGTTACCCCACTGAATAGCGCTCGCGCCATTCGATGCTCCAGCGTTCCAGCAAGCCGGCCACCGTGCTCCGGTCGGTCACCGCGGTATCCAGCCCCAGCACGTGCGCCGCGTCGCGAAGGTTTTCCACGGCCCGCTGGTTGTCCAACGGGGTGGCGTGGTTGGCCTTGCTCAGCTTGCGCCCGTCGGGGCCATTGACCAGTGGCAGGTGCAGGTAGCCCGGCACGTGCAGCCCCAGTGCCTCGGCGAGTTCCACGTGCAGCGGCGTGAGGTTGGCCAGGTCTTCGCCGCGCACCACCTGCGTGACGCCCATCTCGTCGTCATCGACCACGTTGGCCAGGTGATAGGCAATCGGCCCGTCGGCGCGTCGCAGGACCGGGTCGCCCACCTCGGTGGCCAGGCACTGGGTGAGTTCGCCCAGGCGTCGGTCGGCCACCGTGCACCGGTGCGCACCCACTTGAAATCGCCAGGCATGACGTTCATGGGCCGGGGCGGGTTGTTCGCGGCAAAAGCCGGGGTAGATCGGCCCGATCGCGCCGATGACCTGCCCGTGCTTATCCGCCCAGTCACGCAACCGCGCCCGTGTGCAGTGGCACCGATAGATCCGTCCGGCCGATTCGAGCCGCTCCAGCGCGGTTTCGTAGCGCGCGGTACGCTCGCTCTGGAAGACCACCTCGCCATCGAACACCAGCCCGTGGGCCTGCAGTTGTTCGAGGATCATCTCGATCGCGTCACGACGGCTGCGTGCCTGGTCGGTGTCGTCGATCCGCAGCGCCCAGCGGCCGTTGTGGGCCCGCGCGTCCAGAAAGCTTCCCAGCGCCGCGACCAGCGAGCCGGCGTGCAGCGGCCCGGAAGGCGTCGGCGCGAAGCGGCCCTGGTAGGTCGTGGTCCTGGTGGTCATGTGTGTGCCTGTATTGCGTACTGTGTTGCGATGTAATGGCGGGTGGCGGCGAACTCAAGCGCAATTGGCGCATCCTATGGGGGCCACTCGATTTGGATGTGTTTTGAGCCGGGCCGTGTTCTTCTCGAACGCCCGGTGGTCCGCCCGCCGCCCCCGATGTCGTAGAGTATCGCTATGTTCCGATTCCGTGTTCCCGCTCCTGCTCGTGTTTTCGTCCGTGGCTCCACGAAGGTGCCAGCCCTGTTGTTGGCGCTCGTGCTGCCCGTTGCCCCGGCACTGAGCACTGCCAACGAGCCCGTGGGTGTCATGGGTGCCGCGTTGGACGAGCCGCTGGAAACGGCCCTCGAGGCGATCGAGCGCGGTGATCGCAACGGCCTTGACCGGGCGTTGGCGCGCCTTGAAGGCACCCGTCACGGCGCACAGGTGACACCGTACCTGGAAGTGCAATGGCTGCTCGAACGGGTCGATCAGGAGCCCTCGGCCGTGGCCGCCCGGCTGCGAGAGCACCCCGAGATCCCGTTGATGCCGCGGCTCAAGCGCCGATATCTGGATCACCTGGCCGAAACCGAGGCCTGGGGCGAGTACCGGCTGGTCTTCGACCGTGCCCCTCAAATCAACCCGGGGACCCGCCGCCAATGCGCCTACTGGCAGGCCGAGCTGGTGCTCGAGGGCACCTTGAACGACGAGCACACCGACGCCGCGTTGGCGGCGTGGCAGCGCGGTCGCAGCCAGCCGGAGGCCTGTGACCCGGCATTCGACTGGCTCGATGCCAATGGCTATCTCGACGAGCCGGCTTACCGGGCGCGCGTGCGTGCCGCCGTTGAAGCGGGCCAGGACGGGCTGGCGCGTTACCTCGTCCGCCAGGGACCGACCGGGCTGACCGCCTATCGGGACCGTTGGCTGGCCCTGCGCGATCGTCCCGCGACGGCCGTGCCGGCGCTGATCGAGGCCGAGGGCGACGCCGAGGAGATCACCCAGGGGCTGCTTTGGCTGGCCAAGCGCGACCCGGCACAGGCCCGTGAGTCGCTTGCCCGTGCCGGTTCCCAGGAATTGATCGATGCCGAGCAGGCCGGCAGCGTGGCCCGTCTTGCCGCACTCAAGGCGGCCTATCTCTACGAGCGGCAGGCGCACGAGTGGCTGCGCGAGGTGCCGGTGGCGGCGCGTGACGAGGAAGTCTGGACCTGGACGGTGCGCTCGGCCTTGCGGCATCTGGACTGGGCGCGGGTCAAGGCCTCGATCGATGTCATGCCGGAGGAATTGAGCGAACGGCGCGAATGGCGTTACTGGCGGGCCGTTGCCGACGATCACCTGGGGCAGGCGACAGCCGCACGCACGGTCTGGCGCGAGCTGGCCGAAACGCCCGACTATCACGGTTTTTTGGCCGCTGACCGGCTCGGCATCGTCTATCCCTTGCCCGGGGATCAAAGCGAGCCGCCGAGGCCCACGGACGAGGCCGTTGCCACGCTGGCCGACAACCCCTGGCTGTCGTTCGCCTTTGCCCTGCATCGACTCGATCGCCCCGAAGACGCCCGTCGCCTGTTCAATCACGAGATCGACGGGGTGGACGAGGATGTCCTGCCGGCGCTTGCCTACCTCGCCGACCAGGTCGGCTGGCACGACCGGGCATCCGTCGTGATTGCACGCATGGACAAGCTGCACGATCCGGCGTGGTATGCCACCCGCTTTGCCCTGCCGCATCAGGCACTCGTGCAGGCACAGGCCGAACGGCAGGGCGTGCCCGCCGAATGGGTCTACTCGATCATGCGCCGCGAAAGCCTATTCATGCGCGACATCGGTTCGGGTGCCGGCGCGCAGGGCTTGATGCAGTTGATGCCGGCGACCGCGCGCTGGATCAATCGACAGGCCGGGCTGGGGGTCTCGCCTCGGCAACTGGCGGATCCCGGCACCAATGTCGCGCTGGGCACGGCCTACATCGGGCACATGGCTCAACGGTTCGACGGCCAATACCCGCTGGCCACCGCGGCCTACAATGCCGGCCCGGGTCGCATCAAGGGATGGTTGCCCGATGTGCCGTTGCCCGGCGATGTCTGGGTCGACACGATCCTGTTCGACGAGACCCGCGCCTATGCCCAGGCCGTGCTCGCGGGCATGGTGACCTACCGCTGGCGGCTGACGGGCGAGCCGCGCCGCCTCGGCGAGTTGCTGTCGGTGGTCACGCCCCAGAAGTGACCCGGAATCATTCGGACTGATTCACTTATTCATTGATGCCACGGAGTCGGGCCCTTGTCTGTCGCCACCACGCCGCCAAGCTTCCTGTTTTTCGACCTGGAGACCACCGGGGCCGAGCCGGTCTTCGACCGCCCGCTGCAGTTCGCGGCCATCCGTACCGACATGGCGCTCGAGCCGATCGGTGAACCGGTGGTCTGGTACGCGCGCCCCCCCGAGGATTGCCTGGCGCACCCCGCGGCGGTAATGACCACCGGCCTGTTGCCCGATGACCCGGTACTGGCCGAGGCCGATAGCGAGGCGAATCTGGCCAATCGCATCCACCGGCTGGTAAGCCAACCGAACACCTGCGTGGTGGGGTTCAACAACCTGCGCTTCGATGCGCCGATGTTGCGCTTTCTCTTCTGGCGCAACCTGCTCGACCCCTATCGTCACGAATGGGCCGATGGCAACAGCCGTTTCGACGTGCTGGACGCCGCGCGCGCCTACCGCCTGCTGGCACCCGATGCGCTGAATTGGCCGGTCGGTAGTGACGGTCGACCGACCTTGCGGTTGACCGAGCTGTCGGCGGCCAACGGCCTGACACACGAGAACGCGCACGACGCGCTCAGTGATGTCGAGGCCACCATCGATTTGGCGCGCGCCCTGCGCAAGGCCGACCCGGCCCTCTGGGAGCGTCTGCTCGCGGCCAGGGACAAGCGCGAGGTGGCCCGGCTGATCGACCAGCCCGATCACGCCGCTTTCCTGCACGTCTCGCCACGGCTGCCGGCGCGGGTGGCCTCGGCATCGATGTTCTGTTCCTTCGGTCAGGTCGACGCCAATCGCAATCGGCGCGAATGCTGGGACCTGCGTTTCGACCCGTTGCCTTGGCTCGATCTGACTGCCGAGCAGTGGGCCGAGCGGCGCTTCCTGAAGAATCCACCGATCGAGGCCGAGCGCGACTGGGACGACCTGCGCCTGCCGATCAAGTCGATCCACCTCAACCGGGTGCCGGTCGTGCTGCCTGCCGAGACGCTCGTGCGCGACGGGGTGGCCCAGCGCATGGTGATCGATCGCGCCCGCATCGACGAGCATGCCGAGTCCTTCCGGCGTCACTTCGATGCCTTGCGCGACCGCCTGATGGGGGCGTTGGCGCAGACCGAGGGCGATTTTCCGCCCCGGCCGGTCGAGCAGTCGCTCTACGCGGGCTTCGTGCCCAATGCCGACCGGCGCCACCTCGAGGACTGGTGGGGGCGCGCACGGAGCCTGCGGTCACGGCAGGACGCGATCGCCCATGCACGGGACCTGCTGGCCTGGTCGTTCGAGGATCCGCGTCTGCCGGAACTGGTGGAAGGCTTTGCCGCCCGCAATCTGCCCGAGGCGCTGGATGCGTCCGCCAGGGAACGCTGGCGGACCCGCCTGGTCGATCAATTACGGCCCGGGCAGCGAGTCGGGCCATCCGAAGGGGTGGAGGTCGGGGCGGCGCGCGACTTTCCCTCGTTGTTCGCGGAGGTCGAGCGCCTGGCCACTGATGATCACTGGTCGCCAGAACAACGCGCGCTGCTGGGTCCGTATCGTCGTTGGCTCGAGGAGCGCGAGCGAGTGCTGGAGAATGGCACGCACGGTTGATTCAGAGCGGTCCCTGCTGCACCCCAGCCACGGCGAGTCACGCGCTTGCGCTCAAGGGAACAGGCGGCGAGCCGATACTCCGACAGGGAACACGAGGAATCCAGCATGAGCTTTACGGTCTTTGGTCGCGGGGTCAGCGACGGGGTGACGATCGACGAGGCGACGTCGCCCAGCCTGTTGCGTCCGCCGACGATGGTCGAGCCGCCGCGGGCCGTTCGCGAGGACCAGGCCGGCACGCCGTTCGCGCTGGACCGTGATGCCCGCGCCCCCAAGGATGATTCGCTGCGTGCCTATCGGGAGGCGGCCGGTCAGGCCAACCGGGAGCCGGCCCCGGTGTCGGTGGCCGAGCAAATCATGTCGCGGCCGGCGATCATCATTCGAATCAACGACACCGTGGGGCGTGCGCGCGACCTGATGGCCGAGCGCCGCATCGGGCTGTTGCCGGTGCTGGGGGAGGATGGTCGCATCGAGGCGGTCATTACCCGCGGGGATATCACGCGTCAGCGGATCCGTTACTCGGACCTGGCCAAGATGCCCGTCGGCGCAATCGCCCGCTTCGAGGTGTTGACTGCCGGTCCCCAGACCAATATTCGCGAACTGGCCCGGGTGCTGCTCAAGCAGGATATTCGTGGCATGCCGATTGTCGACCAGGCGGAGGATCCGCCCCGGGTGCTCGGCGTGGTTACCCGCAGCGACATCCTGCGTGCGTTGATCAATTACGCCTCACTCGAACTCTGGCTGTAACCGATGCCGCGGCCTCAGATGGCGGGTGTTGATCCCTGCCGCTGGGCCAGTTCGCAGCTGTCGCTGTAGGCATCGCGCATCAGGTTGAAGCAGGTGGCCAGGAACAGACTCTGCAGCTCGACGAACTCGTCGTAGGCCTCTCGCTCTGCCTGCTCGCCACCCGCGCCACCCTCGGCGCTGGTGATCAGCGTATCGGCGGACTTGTGCATCTGCACGTGAAGCTGGTGGACCTTGTCGAACTCGCCCTGACGTCCCGGCGGGGCACCGTGGCTTTCCAGAAAGCGGCCGAAACGGCACTCATGCTCGTTCAGCGCGGGCCGAGGCGAGTTGTAGAGCAGCACCGCCATGATTCGTGAGTACCAGTCGAAGTGCCAGTAGGTGACTTCCTCGAAGCCGTCGATGAAGGCCTGGTAGTCGAACGGGTCCGGCAGGTTCGGGGACGATGCACTCATGGGTGGTTTCACTTGCGATGTGGGGCGTACGGGCCAGTCTAGGCGATTTCATTTCGCCCTGACAGGATGATTCCAACATTCGACCATGACGAGCCGATGTCGCCAGAGCGCGTGACTAACGGTGCAGGGGCCCCCTAGCTGTCCAGCAAACTGGCCAGGTAGTTCAGGTCGATTACGCCGCGGTCGGGGGCGGGGCCCACCAGCGTTTCGACGGGCGCGCCGGGCTCACCCAGCTGGGAGTGCACGGCAATCGCCCCGTTGAAATCGTCTCCGGCGGTGTAGTCGTTGATCGTGACCAATACCGGGATGGCGGCAGCGCAGGCGGAGCGTACGCCATTGGCCGAGTCTTCGAGGGCGATGGTTTCACCGGGGGCGAGGCCCATCTTGTCGAGCGTCCAGGTGTAGATATCTGGGGCGGGCTTTTTCGTTGGGACGATGTCGCCGGCGGCGATTACCTCGAACCAGTCGGGGCTGTCATCGCCCAGCGTGGCGCGCAGCAGGCCGGTCACGTTCTCCGGCGTGGTGGTCGTGGTGATGGCCAGGCGCATGCCGGCGTCACGGGCCTCGTCGATCAGCCGCTTTACCCCGGGGCGCAGCGGGATCTCGCCGCGCTGCAAGAGTTCGAGATAATGCGCCGTCTTGGCCTTGTGCAACCCGGCGATCCAGCCGGCCAGGTCGTCGACGGCGGGCAGCGTGGGGGCATGGGTGTCGATGAAGTGACGGATGCGCTCCTTGCCGCCGGTGACGGCCAAGAGTTCGCCGTAGGTGGGAATGTCCCAGTGCCAGTCCAGCCCGGCCTCGCGGAAGGCGAGGTTAAAGGCGACGCGGTGGCCGTCGCGTTCGGTGTCGGCCAGAGTGCCGTCGACGTCGAAAAGGATTGCTTGCAGCATGCGGGGTTCCAAGTTTGGTTACCATTGGGCCCGTTCCCGGAACGGGGGGCATGGATCATGTATTTAAACGAACGAGAGTCTACTCAATGCGTAAACGACCGGCCAGTTCCGGTGCCCGCTGGATTGCGGGTGGCTGGCAGCTTTTGAAGACCCGCCCGGGTCTCGTGATCGGCAGCGTGCTGCTGATGTACCTGTTGGTGTTCCTGACCAGTTTCGTGCCGTTGATCGGCATGGGGGCGGGCTATCTGATCGCCCCGATCCTCGGCGGTGGTGTGATCGTGATCTTCGCCCGTCTTGCCGAGATCCTCGAACGGGCCGAACAGGAGCCACTGGCCCGCGAGCAGCCGATCGGTTTCGATCTGCTGTTCTCGCAGTTCTCCGGGCAGGCGCCGTGGCGCCCCTTGTTGGGGCTGGGTGGTGTGACCATCCTGGTGAACCTGGCCATCGTGCTCCTGCTGGCGGCCTTCCTGACCGCGGCGATGCCGGAGGGCGGCATGGCGGCCCTCAATGCCCCCGAGACCAGCGACAGCGAGCGCTTGGAGCAATTGCTGCCCATCCTGACCTCCGGGTCCGCCATGGGTGTCTGGCTGGCGGTAATCGTGATCTACACGCTCTATCTCTCGGCAATGCTGTTTGCCATTCCGCGGGTCGTGCTCGCCCAAGCGAGTCTGACCGCGGCGCTGGTGACCAGCTTTCGCGCCGTCTGGATCAACTGGTTGCCGATGTTGATTTTCGGCCTGATCTGGCTGGGGTTGTTCCTCACGATTCCGTTGACGGCCGGGTTGAGCGCGATCCTGCTGGTGCCCTGGGCGTGGGCGGCGCTCTATGCGGCCTATGTGTCGATCTTCCCGGCCGAGGACGCTCAGCCCGACCCCGACGAGGTTGTCGGCTGATCGCGGCGGTGTTTCCCGGGAACGATGCCGGGAAACAAACCGGGGCAAACAAACGCCGGCAAACAAAAAAGGCAGCGTGAGTGAACTGACCCCCAAAAGTTGGACGGTTGGTTAACCGGGCACCAAGGCCTGAGTCCTGTATTCCACGGGGCTCAGGCCTTTTAGTTTCCCCTTGATCCGATCGTGGTTGTAGTAGCGGATATAGCGCTTGATCTCGAGGATGAAGGCCTCGACGCTTTTGAATTTCTGTCCGTGAAAGCACTCGCTCTTCAGGATGCCGAAGAAGTTCTCCATCACGGCGTTGTCGTGGCAGTTTCCTTTGCGGGACATGCTCGGCTCAATGCTATGCCGGATCAGGGCCTGACGGTATAACGGCATCCGGTACTGCCATCCCTGGTCGGAGTGCAGCATTGGTGCCTCACCCGGCGCCAGCCGCTTGGTGGCTCGTTTGAGCATCGTCATTACCAGCGGTACCCGCTGGCTGCGGGCGATCTCGTAGGAAACGATCTCCTGGTTGTAGAGATCCAGGATCGGCGACAGGTAGAGACGTTCGCCCCGAACCTTGAACTCGGTCACGTCCGTGACCCACCGGTGGTTGGGACGATCCGTTTCGAACTGCCGCTGCAATCGGTTCGGCGCCGTCACACCCTCTTCACCACGATAGGAGCGGTAACGCTTCGGTTGGAGGCGGCAGGCCAGCCCCAGGCGGCCCATCAGGCGTTGCACTGTCTTGTGGTTCAGCGGATGGCCCTGACGGCGCAACGTCCAGGTGATGCGTCGGTAACCATAGCGCCCCCGGTGCTGATGAAAGATGGCAGCGATCCGCCGCTTCTCATCGGCATATCGATCCGATCGGACCGCCGACGCCCGGCACCAGTAGTAATACACGCTGCGGGGCATCCCAGCCGCCTTGAGCAGCCACTTGAGGGCGTGCCTCGGTCTCAGTTCGGTGATCAGCCGCGCTTTTCTTCTCGGCGGATTGCTTTTCCTGAGCCAAGGCTTTCAACTTTTTTAAGTACGCATTCTCCGCTTCCAAATACGCCAAACGTTCATGCAACTCGTCCGTCGTCATGTTCTGCGGCGCCTTGGGCCGCTGGGGAAGCGGCGCCGAATGGGGCTTGT